>JAGGXQ010000024.1 GCA_021162925.1 Nitrososphaerota archaeon | reverse complement strand
TGAACCCCGGGAGGCCGAACAGCGGGAGGCTGGTCACGGAGGAGAAGGAGAGGGCCAAGAAGCTCGCAAGGGAGGACTCCGTGATAGTCGTGGATGCTTCGGCGGGGATAGGGTGCCAGGTCGTCTCCAGTCTCGCAGGGGCGAACCTCGCGATCCTAGTGGTCGAGCCTACCCCCGCCAGCTTCAGCGACATGAAGAGGGTCCACAAGCTCACGAAGCACTTCGCCCAGCCCTCGGTCATGGTCGTGAACAAGTACGACGCCAACCTGGAATTCCTCCCGAAGCTTGAGGAATACGCCAAGGAGAACAGGATGGAGCTAATCGGGATGATACCTTACGACGATTCCGTCCCGAAGAGCATGGCCCTCCTAAAGCCCGTGTTAAAGGCCTTCCCGGATCGACCGGCCTCCAAGGCTCTCAAGGAGGTCGGGGAGAGGGTATACGGGATAATCTCCGAGTGGGATGAGTGGGCCCCCAGACACCTACCGAAGCCGGAGCCCTACAGGCCCATAATACTGAAGCCCGAAGGGAACTTTTATAAGAAGCGTCCTCAAGATCGGGCGAGATGAGGGTAGCGTTCGTCAGCGAAGGGGAAGGGAGCCTGGACGACGAGGTCAGCCCCAGGTTCGGGAGGGCCCCGACCTTCGTGATAGTCGAGCTTGATGGAGAGGTCAAGGTGGTCAAGGTGGTGAAGAATCCGGGCGTGGGCTCTTCCGGAGGTGCGGGGATAAAGGCCGTCCAGAAGATGGTTGACGAAAAGGTCGACGTGGTGGTGGCGGGGAACTTCGGGCCGAACTCCTTGGCAGCCCTAGATGGGCTTGGGATAAAGCACGTTCAGCTACCTAGGATCAGCATAAGGGAGGCGATAGAGAGGCTTAGGGGCTCCCTTTCATGAGCTCCCTGGCCCGCTCCGATGCCCTGAGCACCGCGTCTATCACCGCCGATCTGATGCCTTTCCTCTCGAGCTCTATCAGGCCCTCTATGGTGGTCCCAGCGGGGGTAGCGATCCTGCTCCTCAACTCTGCGGGGTGCTCCCCAGACTCCAGGAGCAGCTTCGCGGCCCCTAGGACCGTCTGGGCCGATAGGAGTAGGGACTCTCTACTCGGTATCCCGAGCTTGACCCCGGCATCACTCATCGCCTCTATGAAGGTCAGGACGAATGCTGGGCCGCTACCCGAAAGCCCGGTGACGGCATCCAGCAGCTCCTCCCTGAGCTCCACGACCCTCCCCAGCATCTTCAAGAGCCTCAAGACCTCCTCATAGGCCTCGTCACTCACGCCAGAGCCCCTGCAGACCCCTATCGCGCCCTCCCCGACCCTGCAGGCGAGGTTTGGCATCACCCTGATCACAGGCTTCACGAACCGCTCCATCTCCCCTATCCTGAGGCCCGCGACCGAGGATACCAGCACGCCCCCCTCCGGCAACTTCAGCCCTTCTAGCACCTTGAAGGCGTCCTTCGGCTTCACCACCAGGAAAAGGATTTCGGCCTTCAGGTCCCTGAAGTCCTCGTGGACCTCGACCCCGAACCTGCTCGATATGTATTCCCTGCGTTCCTTCAGGATCTCCGAGACCGAGATCTCTTTCGCATCCAGCCCAGCCCTCAAGAGGCCAGATAGGATCGCCTCCCCCATGTTCCCCGCTCCTATGATCCCGACTTTCGCCATGTGGCCGAAACACCTCGGAGCTTAAAAGCTTAGAGCTCCCTCACCTGCCCAGAGCCGTATATTATGTACTTCGTCGTCGTGAGCTCCCTTATCCCCATGGGACCCCTAGCGTGCAGCTTCTGGGTGCTTATACCGACCTCGGCCCCGAACCCGAACACGCCTCCATCGGTGAGCCTCGTCGATGCGTTCACGTAGGTGCAGGCGCTGTCCACGTTCCAGGTGAAGTACTCGGCGTCCTCCAAGTTCCTCGTGATTATCGCCTCCGAGTGCCTGGTGCCGTACTTGTTTATGTGATCTACCGCCTCCTCGACCGATCCCACCACCTTGACGGCGAGGGTGAGGTCCATGTACTCCTCGTACCAATCCTGCTCGTCGGCCGGCTCTATCGACGGGTCTATCTCCCTTGCCTTCTCGTCCCCCTTCACCCTCACCCCGTACTTCCTCAACTCGGCCATGAGCTTCGGCAGGTAATCTTTCGCTATCCTCTCGTGTATCAGCACCTTCCTCACCGCGTTGCAGACCGCAGGCCTCTGGACCTTCGCGTTCACTATGATCCTGTTCGCCATCTCGAAGTCGGCATCCCAGTTCACGAATATGTGGTTGTTCCCGGCCCCGGTCTCTATGACCGGGACGGTCGAGTGCTCCCTCACGTACTTTATGAACCTCGCACTACCCCTAGGGACTATCACATCGACATATTCATCCAGCCTAAGCAGCTCCTCCACGTCCGACTTCGTCTTTATCAGCTGGATCGCATCCTCGGGTATCAGGCCCCTCACCGATTCCCTAAGGACCTCGACTATCTTGGCGTTCGAGTTTATCGCTTCCGATCCGCCCTTGAGGATGCAAGAGTTCCCGGACTTTACCGCAAGCCCGGCTATGTCTATCGTCACGTTCGGCCTCGCCTCGTACACGACCCCCAGGACCCCTATCGGGACCCTGACCTTCCTTATTTCGAGGCCCTGCTCGTTCCTCCAACCTTCAACCACTTCCCCTATCGGATCGGGGAGAGAAGCGATCCTCCTGAGGCCTTCGGCGGCGCCCCTGAGCCTCTTCTCGTTCAGCATGAGCCTGTCGATCAAAGGGGAGGAAGGGTTCACCTTCTTGAACTCCTCGACGTCCTTCGAGTTCGCGTCCAGTATCTCGCCCATGCGCTCTAGGATCCCATCGGCCATCGCCCTTATCGCTTCGCTCCTTACCGGGTTTGGGGTCCTGGCGAGCTCGTAAAATGCCAGCCTGGCGGCCTTGGCCTTTTCGATCAGCTCGGACATAAAGTACCAACGCTTGTAGATGGTTAAAAATCTAGCGACGCTTCGGGAGTATCCTGGTCCCGACCCTCTTACCGGCAAGGACGTCCTTTATGACCGACGGCCTCTTCCCGTTCGCTATGACCGTCGGTATCCCGGCTTCGGACGCTATCTTCGCGGCCTCGAGCTTCGTCCTCATCCCGCCCTTCCCGAGCCTCCCCCCTCCCCTAAC
>JAGGXQ010000020.1 GCA_021162925.1 Nitrososphaerota archaeon | reverse complement strand
CCTCCAGGTCCTCGGATATCAGGATGATGGCCGCGCCCCTGTTCCTGTGCTCCAGCAACAGGCCCTTCACGTAGTTGGCGCTCCTGACGTCCAGGCCCCTGGTCGGGTAGCATGCGACTATGAGCCGAGGCATGTGGGAGAGCTCCCTCGCCAGTAGGAGCCTCTGCGTGTTCCCGCCCGATAGGTTCCTGGCAAGGGTTTCTGGGGTTGCGACTATGCCGAACCTATTTATCAAGGAATTTACGGAGCTCCTTATCTCCTTCAAGTTCAGGAGGAAGCCGTTCGAGTAAGGGGGGTAGCGGTAGCTCCTGAGCATCAGGTTCTCCTCGACCTTCATGCTCGGGACGAGCCCCATCTCCATCCTGTCCTCGGGTATGTAGGCCACGCCCTTCTCCATCATGCGCCTTGGCCCTATGCCGGTCACATCCTCCCCGAAGAGCGTCACGCTACCCTTGAAAGGCTTCCTGAGCCCCGCTATCACCTCCGAGAGCTCCCTCTGGCCGCTACCGGCCATGCCAGCTATCCCCACTATCTCCCCCTCCCTCACCACCATGCTCACGTCCTTGAGGGCGAGCAGGCCCCTGTCGTCGTAGGCGGAGACGTCGACGAGCTTCAGGGCTATCCTACCAGCGCTGGGGCGGTCGAAGAACCTAGGCTCGGGTAGCTCGCCGACCATCATCACCGCGAGCTCCCTGGGGCCGACGTCCGAGACGTTGAGGGTGGCTATCCTCCTCCCCTTCCTCAGGACCGTTACCCTGTCGCATATCTCGTAGACCTCGCCGAGCTTGTGGGTTATGTAGATCACGGTCTTCCCCTCCTCCTTCATCCTCCTCACCATCCTGAATAGGTTCTTCGACTCCAGGGGGGTGAGAACGGAGGTAGGCTCGTCCAGGATGAGTATCTTGGCCTTCTGGCAGAGGGCCCTGAGTATCTCGATCTTCTGCTTCTCCCCGACCGATAGCTGGTTCACCTTGGCATCTAGGTCGATCTCTATGCCGTACCTCTTCGCAAGTCCCCTTATGTAGGACTTGACCTCCCCGTACTTTATGAGGAGCTTCGGCTCTGGGAGGCCGAGGAGGATGTTCTCCACCACCGTGAGGGCCGGGACTAACTTGAAGTCCTGGTGGACCATCGATATGCCGAGCCTTATGGCATCCTTCGGCGATCTGATCCTCGCCCTCCTCCCGTATACGTATATCTCCCCCTCGTCCGGCTTGACAAGGCCGTAGAGCACTTTCATCAGCGTCGTCTTCCCGGCGCCGTTCTCCCCTAGGAGCGCATGGACCTCCCCGGCCTCGGCTTCGAAGTCTATCCTATCGTTGGCGAGCACTCCGGGATATCTCTTCGATATCCCCACCATCCTTACGGCCTTCATACTCAGGAAGGTATCTTGCTCTCTATCCCCTCGACGAACCAGTCCATGCTCCACAGCTCGTCGTGGCCGAGCCTCTCCCCTTCCTTCACCCTTAGCACGCCGTCCTGATCCCTTATCGGCCCGGTGAACGGCTCGAAGATCAGCTCCTTCATCTCCTCGTACCTGCGCTTTATGAGCGCCCTGACCTCCTCTGGTATCGCCGGGTTGAGCGGGGCCGGGTAGACCGCGCCCAGCTTCAAGTCGAACGTGCTCTTATCGACGGGCATGGACCACCTGTAGTCCATTCCATCCCCTATCCTCCACCAGAGGTCCTTGCTCCTCCAGCACCCGGAGTATAGGTCGGCGAGTATCCTCTCGTACATGAGCCCCCAGTTTACTACCTGCCCCGTGAGGTGGGCGGTTGGGCCGTAGTGCTGCATGTCGCTGTAGTGGCTGAAGCTCCAGACCTTCTTCCCCTTCTTCTGGTACTTCTCGGCGACCTCGAGCGTGGCCGGCGTGTCCTCGGTGAACGCCAGGACGTCGCAGTCCTTCGACTCGACCAGGGTCTCCGCGGCCTTCCTGGCCCCGCTCGGATCGACCCAGCTGAAGAGCCAGATCACGTACGCCTTTATCTTCGGGTTTATGGCCCTGGCCCCTAGGACGAACGCGTTTATGTGCCTGATCACCTCAGGGGTCGGGAAGGCTGCGATGTACCCTACCTTGTTCGTCTCGCTCATGGCCCCCGCCGCAAGCCCGCAGAGGTAGTAGAGCTGGTAGAACTCGGCGAAGTAGGTCCCGACGTTCGACCTCCTCTCGTAACCGGAGCAGTGCTCGAAGACCTTGTCGGGGTACTTCTCCCCGGCCTTTATGGTCGAGTCCATATACCCGAAGCTCGTCGTGAAGACTATGTCGGCGCCCTCCGACACCATCCTGTCGATGACGGTATCGGCCTGGTCTTCGGGGACGCTCTCCTCGGTCATCGTTTCGAGCCACGGGAACTTCGACGCGACGTACTGCCTACCCATCTCGTGGGCGTAGGTCCAGCCGTAGTCGCCGACCGGACCGACGTATATGAAGCCGGCCTTGATCTTCTTACCTGGGACGGTCTTCGTGAAGGTGCTGGTGACCGTGGTAGTGGTGGTCTTCGGGGGCGGGGCGGTAGAAGCACCCCCTAGGTAACCGCCGACCGCGCCTATGGCGACCCCTATGCCAGCGGCGATGCCGATCTTTGCGCCCGTTGAGAGGGCCTCCCTCCTACTCATCTTCTTGTTGAAGATCGTTTCCCCCATTTTTACCACATTAATGTTATGACAACGGCTACTTTTAACACTTTTTTAACATAAATGTGTTAAGACCTCAGGGGGACTTCGAGGGTCATCAGGTCCTCGGCCGCCACGACGTTCGGGAAGACCTCCCTCGCCTGCTCGACCAGCAGGCCGACATCCCTGTATCTGGGGCTGAAGTGGTAGAGGACGAGCTTGCCCACGCCGCTCTCCCTGGCCACTTCGGCAGCCTCCCTAGCGGTCGAGTGCAGGTTCTCCACGGCCCTGTCGGCCAGGGAGTCGTCGTAGGTCGACTCGAAGACCAGAACGTCACAACCCCTGAAGAACTCAACCAGCCCTTCGGTGGGCCTGGTGTCCCCGCTTATCCCTATCTTCCTCCCAGGCCTCTTCGGGCCCGTGACCTGCTCGGGGCGGATAACCCTATCCCCCACCCTGACGGGCCTGCCGTGCTGCAATTCGTGCCACAGCCTCCCCCTCGGAACCCCAAGGGCCACGGCCTTGTCCGGGTAGAAGACCCCCGGCCTCTCCTTCTCTTCTAGGACGTAGGAGAAGGATGGTATCGAGTGGAGGGCCGGATGGGCCTTGACCACGTATTCTCCGGCGTCCAGCACGACCCCCTCCCTTACCTCCTTGAAGGATATGGGGAAGGGAGGGCAGTAATGGAGCATCTTAACGTTCGACTCGACGAACTCCAGTAGGCCCCTAGGGCCGTAGAGCTCGAGCAGCTTCTCCCTCCCCAGCAGACCCATGGTCTGGAGCATGCCGATGAGGCCGAGGCAGTGATCTCCGTGCATGTGGGTTATGAAGACCCTCATCCTGCCACCGAACCCTATCCCCGCCTTCATCATCGCCCTCTGGACCCCCTCCCCCGCGTCGAAGAGCAGCACCTCTCCCTTCCTCAGAACGGCTATGGAGCTCAGGCCCCTATCCTTCGTAGGCACCGCCGACGAGGTCCCCAGGAACACGAGCTTTAGGTCGCCCAAATCCTAGGGTCATCGCCCGGAAGGGCTTTAAACCTTCGGCCCAGGCTCACACCAGGGTTTTAAGGTGCCCGGCCAGGACTGGGCTCACGTCGACCTCGCTGACCGGGCTGGGGACGGTGTTCGTCGCAACCAGGCCATCTAGGGCCTCCTTTATCCTCTCTAGGGCGTCGCCTACCAGGAGGGCGTGGGTGCAGGCCGAGTATACCCTATCGGCCCCCGCCTCCTTCAGGAGCTCCGCCGCCTTGATCAGGCTCCCCCCGGTGCTCACTATGTCGTCGACTAGGATCGCGTCCCTGCCCTTTAGGTCGACTTCGGGGCGCTCCATCCTTATCTCGCCCGTCTCCCTGTCCCTGAACTTCCTCAGGTAAACGCTCTCGCTCTTGATCAGCTTGGCGAAGGCCTCGGCCCTGTTCCTCCCCCCTAGGTCGGGCGAGACGACTAGCGGGTCGCTCAGCTCCATCCCCTTAAAGCGCTCGGCGAGCAGGGGTATCGCGGAGACGCTGTAGGCCTGAAAGGGCATGTAGCCCAAGCCATGGACGCTGTGTATGTCGACCGTCAGCAGCCTCTCGACCCCGACGCACTTCAGCAACCTGGCCACCGTCGCTATGCTCACGGCCTCCCCCTTCAGGAACTCCTTGTCCTGCCTGGCGTACCCCAGGTAGGGCATGACCATCACGACCCTCGAGCCCAGGGACTTGGCCTTGTGGGCTATGAGGAGGGCTTGAAAGAGGTGGGAGTCGACCGGAGGGTAGGTCGACTGGACCACTATGGACACATCGCCCAAATCCCCCAGGAGCCTGACCTTGCTCTCCCCGTCCGGGAAGACCCTTAGCTCGACATCCACAAGCTCCAGGCCAAGGATTCTGGAGAGCCCCTCGGCTATTTCCCTAGAAGCGGGGCCGGCCAATACCTTGCACGCCATCACAGCTAAGTTAAATAATACGTATATTAAAAAGGTAGGCCGTGGGCTTCGATCTCGCCTCAAGGATAAGGAGCATACCGGACTTCCCGAAGAAGGGCATCTTATTCAGGGACATAACGCCGCTCTTGAAGGACCCGGAGGCGTTCAGGTACGTGATAGATACCTTCTCGGATATGTTCGAGGGGGAGGTCGACGTGGTCGCGGGGATAGAGGCAAGGGGGTTCATAATCGCATCCCCTGTAGCCTACAAGCTCGGCCTGCCGTTCGTCCCCTTGAGGAAGCTCGGAAAGCTCCCTTGGAAGAAGCTCAAGGCCGAGTACTGGAAGGAGTACGGGCTCGACGGCCTCGAAGTGCACGCAGATGCGATCGGAAAGGGGGACAGGGTCCTGATAATAGACGACTTACTCGCCACGGGGGGGACGTCGAAGGCGGCAGCCGAGCTGGTCGAGAGGCTCGGCGGGACCGTGAGGGCCCTGGCGTTCATCATAGAGCTGAAGGGCCTAAAGGGGAGGGAGAAGTTAAAAGGGTACGACGTGGTATCGCTCATAGGGTTCGAGGATGAAGAGCTCTAGGATACCTGGCTTCTACAAGCTCGGCGTCGACGAAAGGCTGAAGCTCGTGAAGGAGTTCTCGGGCCTAACCGAAGAGGAGGTCGAGCTCCTGAAGAGCATGTCCGCCCTGAGCATCGAGAGGGCGGATAAGATGATCGAGAACGTGATAGGCGGGATCACCTACCCTTTGGGGATAGCCACGAACTTCATGATAAACGGCAGGGACTACCTGATACCGATGGCGATAGAGGAGCCTTCGGTCGTGGCTGCTGCGAGCAAAGGCGCGAAGATCGCCAGGGAAGGCGGGGGGTTCAGGGCCTGGGCCGATGAGCCCGTGATGATAGGCCAGGTCCAGGTCGTTGGCCTGAAGGATGCGTGGAGGGGGAAGGTCGAGGTCCTGAAGCTGAAGGAAGAGATACTGAAGAAGGCGAACGAGCAGAGCAAGACCCTGCCGAAGCTTGGGGGAGGGGCGAAGGACCTCAGGGTCAAGCTCTTGGAGACTAGGAGGGGCGAAATGTTGGTGGTCGAGCTGCTGATCGACGTGAGGGATGCGATGGGTGCGAACGTCGTGAACTCGATGGCGGAGGCCGTCGCGCCGATGATCGAGAGGGCTACTGGCGGAAGGGCCCTGCTCAGGATACTCTCGAACCTTTCGGACCTGAGGATGGCGAGGGCCTACGCCGTATTCCCCAAGGAGCTCGTCGGCGAGGAGGTCATTCAAGGCATACTGGACGCTTACGAGTTCGCCAGATGCGATCCCTACAGGTGCGCGACCCATAACAAGGGGATCATGAACGGCATCGTAGCCGTCGCCATGGCGACGGGGCAGGACACCAGGGCCCTGGAAGCTGGGGCGCACGCCTACGCTAGCCTGGGGGGATACAAGCCACTTACGAGGTGGGAGGTGAACTCGGAGGGCGATCTGGTAGGCAGCATAGAGCTACCCTTGGCCGTCGGGATCGTCGGGGGCTCGATAAGGGCGAACCCGATAGCGGAGATATGTCTGAAGATCCTGGGCGTGAAGAGCTCAAGGGAGCTCGCCGAGGTTATGGCATCCGTAGGCCTGGCCCAGAACTTCTCGGCCCTCAGGGCTTTGGTGAGCGAGGGGATACAGAGGGGGCACATGAAGCTCCACGCGAGGAACCTGGCCGTCTCGGCGGGGGCGAAGGGGGAGCTTATCGACAGGATAGCGGAGCGGATGGTGGAGGAGGGGAGGGTGAGCTTCAGCAGGGCGAAGGAGCTGCTCGAAGAGCTATCGGAAAAAACTTTTTAGGCTCATCCAACCCTTCGATCAACGGGCTCGTGGCGCAGCATGGATAGCGCGGCAGCCTCCTAAGCTGTAGGTCGTGGGTTCGAATCCCACCGAGCCCGCCACATATAGTTATCAGAAGCCGAAAAACCGGGTTCCAGAAGAAAATCTCATATAGAGGAAATTGTAAGTAGAAAAAGAGCACAATGTTTATAAAACCGTAAATTTTTTCACTACTATTGGTGTCTTAGATGCTTGGGCACTTGGTTTGGCTCGTCAAACTTTTGGGTCTCTCACCGAGCGGTATAAAGGACCCTGATAACCTAGAGGACAGGTTAAAGTTACAAAAGGCCGTCTTGTTGCTAAAACATTTGAAGGTAAAGTCTTTCAGGAAGTATGACTTTAACATGTATCTGAGGGGGCCGTATTCCCCGGAGCTCGCTTCCGACTACTACCGCCTGGAGGGCGTAGAGCCAGAGCCCGTCGAAGGGGCGGACGTGGAGATCGTGAAATGGTTCGCCTCCCACGACCCAAGATGGCTGGAGATAGCTTCGAGTATCCTGTGGATAAAGGAGGCGTACCCCAGATCGAAGCCGAAGGAGGTGTACTCCATCCTGACGCTCTCGAAGCCCTGGGTCGGCGAAAAGGAATTCAAGAGGATATTCAGGGAGCTAAAAGAGAAATCTCTTATAAACTAAATTGGATCGGAAGAAGAATAAGAAGAAGGATAAGAATCGCTATTTTCATTTGGACACTTCTTACCTTATAAGCTATCTCCAACACAATAAAAATGTAAGGAACGACCAAACGGTTCAGGCTTATGAGGTAATAAACAGACTGAAATATAAGGGATATAAGATGAGGATTTCTGAAATATCGCTCGGTGAGCTAATAACAGTTAGCATGAACAAGTCAACTGCTGGGGTAAATTTAGAGGATTTGGAGATTTTAAAAAGTATAATCGAAAAGAACGAGTTCGAAATCTACAGGTTGGATCGGGGTCGGCTCGGAAGGTTCACTGACCTCGTTAGTAGACTAAAGAAGGACAGAAAGATCGACCCTACGGATGTACTCATCCTGGCCTATAGTATGGCCGATAAAGAAAGCAAGGGTTTGCTCACATTCGACAATAAGATGATAGGAAGTAAAATAGTGACCGATGTCAGGAAGGAAAACTTACGTGATAGAAAGGGATTTGTAGTAACCAACGATCCCTTCAGCCACCAGGGTTCTTTTCCCTAATCCACTTAGCTATCTTTCTTAGCCTCGGAGGCAATTAGCTTATGAACCCTGTCCCTCTCTAATTCTTCTAATCGCAACCCAATTTCGTCTATCCTCTTGTTCAACCTCTTAATTTCAGACAGTTCGAGAAAGTCCCATATAGAGGGAATTGAAAGGTCTAAATCTGCCCAGACCTAGGATATGACCCTACGGTGGCGTTATCGTGGTGATCCACCTCTGCTCCATATTTGCGAGTAATATAGGCAAGCACCATGCCGTAGCTTTAATCTCGGGCTTCTTTCCTGCATACATAGGCATGAAACCGTTCGGCGGATAAACCCCTTCCCTCAAGGGTCGCCTTATATATCCTGAATTGGTGATCCGTGCGGCATGGACGAATCCGTCAGGGTCTACGCCATCCAGCTCCTCTCGAAGGCCGCGATGATGTCCTCCTGGCTCTTCATACCGGTCATAGCCGACGAGTTCGGCATCCCTTACTTCGAGATAGGCCTGATAGGCGTCGCCTACGGCCTCTCCATGTTCCTCTCCTACTACTTGTTCGGGAGGCTCTCGGACATGATGGGGAGGAGGAAGCTCTTCATCGAGCTCGGGTTCCTGGTCTCTTCGATAGCCTACGCATCCCAGCTGCTCATGCGCGACTTCGTATCCATGCTCCTGATCCAGGGGTTCGTCGGCTTCTCCATAGGCATATCATCCGGCCCCCTGGTCGCCTACGTATCCGGGTTCGAGAGGTACAAGAGGGAGATAGGGAGGATGAGCGGCTTCGGCGCCTTGGGGTGGGGTTTGGGGAGCATCGCCGCCGGCCTGATAGGGGACTACGGGCTCATATTCCTCATGGGCGCAATCCTATCCGTGGCCGGGCTATTCATATCCCTGGGGATGGGGGAGAGGAGGGCAGAGGTGGTGAAGGTCCCCCTCTTCCCCCTCGAGCTGATAAAGAAGAACTACTCGGTCTACCTGGCTTACTTCCTCAGGAACCTGGGGGCCTGGGGGGTCTGGATACTCTTCCCGATCTTCCTCACGAAGATCGGGGCGAACGAGTTCTGGATAGGGGTCATATACGCCGCGAACGAGCTCGCCCAGTTCCCATTCATGGAGCTCGTCGGGAGGATGAGCGAAAGGGTCGACGAGCGCTGGATCGTGAGGGCCGGCCTGATACTCTCGGCGGTGGCTTTCACGTCGTTCTCGTTCGCATCCTGGTACGTCGAGGCCATACCCATCCAGCTCGTAATTGCGATGTCGTGGAGCTGCCTTTACGTGGGTTCGCTCATATACCTGCTCGAAAGAAACGTGGAGAAGGCCACGTCGACCGGGGTCCTCGGCTCGGTGATCAGCGGCTCCAGGGCCTTGGGCCCTTTCTTCGGAGGCGCGGTGGCCCAGCTGACGGGGATGGTGTGGAGCATGTACATAGCCGCGATCCTGGCCGTAGCTGGCCTCGTGGTCTCATCCAAGCTCTAGGCCCTTGAGCTTCCTGGCGAGCCCTATCACCTTCTTCGCGACGTCGACCGCATCCCTGCCGAAGAGCATGACCATCGGCTCCTTCCCCCAATCGCCCGTGTGGTATATCGCATCCGGGACCCTCCCCGCCGCCCTTATCGCCTCCTCGGTCCCCCAGGGTATGCTCCTCCCCTCTACCTCCTTCACCTCCTTCGGCTCCTTGCTCCTATCGTAGCCCGACACACTCATCCCCTCTCCTTTCATGAGCTCTATCAGCCTCTTCGAGTACTTCAGGTTCATGGCCGCCCTGACCTCCGGATCGTGCTTGTTGGCAACGAGCACGGCGCTCGCTACGTGCCTGGAGGCCCCGAAGGACGGGCACGACGAAGCCTTAACTCCGTCCCTAAGCCTCACGAGCCTACCGTCTATCCCGACCACGTCCCAGAACCCGGTCGGGTTCACGGTCGCCATCACCAGGTTGCTCTGTACCTCGGGTATCAGCTCCGAGACCTCCTTGCAGCCTTCTAGCAGCTTTATGGCCTCAGCCAGGTTCTCCATGACCCTGAACCTATCCGCATCCCTGTAGAGCCTCGCCATCGGGTTGACGGGCATCGTCCCCTTCCCCACCTCTACGCCGAACCTTATCGCATCCGTTATGAACTCCTTCGAGACCCTCACCGACTCCTCGATCCCCAGACCCTTCGCCAGGCATGCCGCTAGAGCCGCCGAGAAGCTGCAGCCGGTCCCGTGTGTGGTCTTTGCGGCTATCCTTTCGGATTCGAAGAGCCTGAACCTCCCTTCGAAGTAAAGCAGGTCGGCCGCCCTCTCCTTAAGGTGCCCGCCCTTGACCACGACCGCCTTCGCCCCGAGCTCCGATATGCGCCTCGCGGCTAGCTTCATCTCCTCGATCCCTCTTATCTTGATGCCGGAGAGGACCTCGGCCTCCATGAGGTTCGGCGTGATGACCGTGGAGAGCGGGATCAGCCTTTTCTTCAGCTCCTCGACCGCATCCTCCTCTAGGAGCCTCGCGCCGCTCTTCGCTATCATCACGGGATCGACGACCAAGGGGAAGCCCCACCTCTCGATCTCCTCCGAAACCGCCCTTATTATCTCACGAGTGTGAAGCATGCCCGTCTTCGCCGCATCGATCCCCATGTCCTCGGCGACCGCCTCTATCTGATCCCTTATCAGGCTCGGCGGCAGATCTAGGATCGACCTCACCTCGTAGGTGTTCTGGGCGGTTATGGAGGTGATCGAGACCGTTCCGTGAACCCCTAGGGCGGCGAAGGTCTTGAGGTCCGCCTCTATCCCCGCGCCCCCGCCAGAGTCCGAGCCCGCGATCGTCATCGCTACCTTGAGCTTCATCCCAGATACCTCTTCAGCAGGTAGTATATCAATGCGGCCAGGGATAGGCTCGGCAGGGATGCCCCGATATCTGGGACGAAGTTCGTGATGTAGAAGTAGAGGGAAACCCCGGCTAGCCACGCCAGGATCGCCTTAAACCCTATCCCAGACCTGGATTCGAACAGCTCCTCGTCGCCGTATTTTCCTCTGATCGCGTAATCGACCAGCAGGACCCCGAAGAGCGGGACGAAGACCGAGCCTATGAAGAGGAGGAAGCCCTCGTACTGCTCCATCGGGAGGAGGGCGGCGAGCAAGCCCGACGCTACCCCGTACGCGAGGACGAGCCACCAATGCTTCGCCCTCCTCAGCATGTTCTGGGTCGATATGGAGGCCGAGTAAACGTCGGCGAAGGCGTTGTCCGTCTCGTCGACCAGTATCAGGATCAGGGCGAGCCAGCCGTATCCTATGCCAGCTATCGCCGAGACCACGTCCCCGGTCCTGAACCCAAGGACCAGGAGCGCCCCTAGGAGGTAGAACCAAGTGTTGGAGACCGTGTACCCTAGGAACGTCCCTAGAAAACACTTGTTTGCATCCCTTGCAAACCTGTTGTAGTCCGATACCAAGGGGGCCCAGGAGATCGGCATGGCTATCACCAGATCGACCGCGAGCCAGAAGGGCAGGCCACCCTGGGCCTTGATCGATAGGTCGATCCCCTTCACGAAGATCACGTAGTAGGTGATCCAGATGGCCGTCCCGTAGACAAGCCAGACCGCGAACTTCTCCAGCCACTTCCTCACGACCACTATCGGCCCCCCTAGGGCCATCAGGATCACGACCGCGGTGAAGAAGGCGACCCAGAAGTAGAAGGAGTCGAAACCTAGGGAGGCGGAGAGCGTATTCGCCGACCTGGCCATTATCATTATCTCGAAGGACGCCCAGCCGACGAGCTGGATCACGTTCAGCAGGCTCGGCAGGTAGGAGCCGAAGAGCCCGAACGACGGCCTCAAGGAGACCATGGTGGTGCAACCGTGCCTGGCCCCTACGTAGCCGACGAGCGCCAAGAGCAGGGAGCCTATGACCGAGCCCAAGATTATCACCAGAATCGCATCCGTGAGGCTGAGGTAGGGGACGAGGAAGGAGCCGGCAGCGATCACCAGCAGCCCTATGCCGAGGCTCGACCAGAGGACGAAGTAGTCGAGGAAGCCGAGGTACCTATACGCCTCCGGGACCTTGGTAACCCCCCAT
>JAGGXQ010000148.1 GCA_021162925.1 Nitrososphaerota archaeon | reverse complement strand
GATAGGGTTGAGCTTCGTCATGAAGTACTTTTCGAGGATCTTCAGCACGGGCCCGGGGACCCTTGGTTACATGTCTTCCGAATTTTACCTTATGGCTTCGATCTTCCAGGTCTCGGGGCTCTTCTTCTTCGCCCTATCCCACTTCAGCAAGGCCATGTACGAGAGGAAGAAGCTCTCCCTGATGACACTTATCCCATTAGCTGGATTAACTTTTACCTTTAACTCAATTTCCTTTTATCTAATCATTTACATAATGGCGGAAACGATTTATTCATATCTACGCATGAAGAGGGGGGGAATCCTTTTGGTAATTTTAGGCCTTTTCCTACTAGCTCTAGGGCAAGTCTTAGAATGGCTCACCCTCTTCTACCCTCAGTTCGCTCCCTACGCCATCTCCAGCCTCGTCGTCGATGTCTTGGGCTTGAGCGTTCTGGTCCTGCCGACCGTTAGGTTCGTGAACAACGGTGGTATGAATGTCGGTCCATAGGAGCCAGATAAGGATAATAGCGGACGTACTATCGGTCGTAAGGGATTACGATCTGTCGAACGATGGGATAGGGGTCTCCATAATACTGAGGAAGGCGAACGTATCCTACTCGAGGCTTACGAAGATACTCAGCGATCTGGTCAGGCTTGGTTTGCTGGAGGAACTCGAGCAGAAGAGGGGCTCAAAGTACAGGATAAGCAAGAAGGGGGAGGAATTCCTAAAGGCCTATTCGAAGTTCGAGGAGTTCGCATCGAGCTACGGGCTAAGGCTCTGAGCCCAGCTTCAGCCCGTATATGAGCCTGTAAGCCCCTTCCTTCCCCTTAACCCTTTCTCTCATCCTTTCGAACTTCCTCTTGTAGCCTTCGTGATCCTTCTTTTCGACGAACTCCCTCACGTCCCTTAGCTCCCTTTCGAGCCTATCCATGACGTCGAGGAACTTCGGGTTGTCCAGCTGGAGCCTTACGAATAGCTCGGGATCTTCGAGCATCATCGCCTTCGATAGGGTGAGCTGGGCCAGAAACATCCTGCTGGAGAACTTCTTGAGTTCCTCCTCTTTCTCGACGGTAAGTGAGGAGAAGAGCATGTTCAGCAGGTGGGTCAGCCCGAGCACGACCGCCATCGCTTCGTCATGCTCCTCTGCGGAAACCACCTCGTAGTTCGCCTCCCCCATCAGCCCCTTGACGAAATCCAGCTCCTCCCTCCAATCCAGGATCGGCACCAGCGCCACCCTTTCCTCCCTGAGGTCCTTCGCCCCTTCCCCGAAGAGTGGGTGTATCGACGCCACCTTTACCCCGCTCCTCGCCAAGGGGACCAGCCCCTTATGTATCTCGGACTTGAGCGAGGCTATTTCGACGATGCCACCCGCCCCTTTGGAGCTCAGCTCCCTGACCACGTCGAGGGTCCTTTCGATCGGGACGGCGACCAGGTAGGCGTCAGCTTCGAGCCCTTCTAGGCTCTCCGAGCTGGCGCAACCGATCTCCCTTGAAACCGATTCGGCCCTCTCTCGATTCACGTCGTAAAGGGTTACGGAGTGCCCTAGCCTCTTGAAGTGCCTTGCGAACCACCTCCCCATCCTACCCGCTCCTACCACTCCGACGTTCATCTAGAGCCCTTCTTATGATCTCGAGCCCTTCCCTTATTAAATTAGGGCCCTTGCATAGGGATATCCTGATGAACTTCCTGAACCTTCCGTACATGCTCCCAGGGGCGACCGCAACCCCCTTCTCGAGCAACCTTTCGGAGAAGGTTTCGGAGTCGAACCCATCCAGATCGACCCTGGGGAACACGTAGAGCCCCCCATCCGGCCTGTAATAGCTCACCGGCATCGAGTCCAAAAGCGAGGTCGCCTCCCTCACCCTCTCCTCCACGAGCTTTACGTACTTCTTCACCTCGTCTGGGTAAAGCTCTAGGGCCTTCAAGGCTGCCAGCTGGACGAATTCGGGGACGTTAGTGAGCATGAGCCTTTGAAGCTCGATCATCCTCTCGATCCTCCTCTTGCTCGACACGGCGAACCCTATCCTGAACCCGGTCATTCCGAAGCTCTTTGAGAAGGAGCTTATGACAACCCCGTCCAAGCCGTATTGAAGTATGCTCCTCACCTCCTTCCCGAACGTGTAATCGTAGTAGACCTCGTCGCTCACCACCTCGACGCCCTTGTCCCCCAGGGCCTCCAACAGCCCTTCGAACTTCCCCCTCTCCAATATCTTGCCGGTCGGATTGTTGGGGTAGTTGATCAGGGCCATATCGGCGCTCGCATCCTTCACCTCCTCTAGGTCGGGCTCCCATCCTTCTTCTAGCTCCGTCCTCAGGATCACGGGCTTCGAGCCCAGATGCTCGGTGAAATCCCTGTAGGCAGGCCAGTAGGGCTCGAAGATCAGCACCCTGGAGCCCACGGTCAGGGACGTGGCCATCGCCAGGTAAAGGGCCATCCTCCCACCGGGCGTCACTAAGACCTCTTCCTTCTTCAGATCGATCCCGAGCTTCTGCCCTAGGTGATCGGCTATCGCCTCCCTCAGCTCGGGTAGGCCCGATGCCGTCGAATACTTCACGTATCCCGCCTTGGCGGATCTGCAGAGCTCCTCGACCACGGGCTTCGGGGGGCCGAAGTCTGGCTCGCCCACCTCCAACCTTATGAGCCTCCTCTCCTTCGCCAGCTCCCTCGCCTTGAAGAAGACGGAGCTCGCATCCCTCCTCTGAACCCTGGCGGATTCGGCTATCAGCAG
>JAGGXQ010000103.1 GCA_021162925.1 Nitrososphaerota archaeon | reverse complement strand
CCGAGGAGGTGGCATCCCTGAAGCCGGATTTGGTCATCATGTACTCTTTCATGGGCAAAGGCGATCCATCGGTCAAGCAGTTGGAGGATGCGGGGCTCACCGTAATAGCCCTCCACCCCGGAAACCTAAGCGATGTGCTTAAGGACATAATCTTGGTCGGGGAGGCTACGGGGAAGGTGGAGGAGGCGAAGGCCCTGGTCTCCTCGCTCCAAAACAGGCTCAACGAGATAGAGAGCTTGGTGTCTCAAGCTGAGGATAGGCCCAAGGTTTACATCGAGAGTTACTACCCGCCACCTTGGACCTTCGGGCCCGGCAGCTGGGTCGATCAGCTGATAAAGCTAGCTGGCGGGGAGAACGCGTTCGGGGATGCGAAGTCCCCCTGGGTTAAGACCACCGACGAGGAGGTGATAGCCAGGCAACCGGAGATCATAGTGAGCCTCATGGGGATGTCTCACTACGCGACCTTGGAGGACTTCGAAAAGAGGACGGGCTGGTCTTCGATCCCGGCCGTGAAGGATAAGAAGGTCTACGTGATGGACGCAAACCTGCTTGAGAGGCCAGGTCCCAGGTTGATCGACGGGCTGGAGTCCCTGGCGAAGCTGATCCACCCGGAGCTCTTCAAGAACGAAAGCACCTCCACCTACTTCATAAGCACGAAGGAGCTCGAAGCCTCTCCGAAGACCCTGAGCGTCCCGGGTCCTGTAGAGATCGGGCTCACGATCCTGAGGGCCGCCAAGAACGAGACGCTCACCGTCTCGAGTTCCCAGACCGGGCCAGAGTTCGAAGGCGACCTCACCCCGTTGGCCTACCTGAAGGTCGGCTTCAGCTACCCGGAGGGGAACGTGTTCGCCATCAGGATCAAGTACGCGGAGGAGCGGTTGAAAGGTATGGGGATAGACGAGTCCTCGCTCCGGCTCTACAGGTGGAACGGGACGGGCTGGGTCCCGATGTGCAGCTGCCTGAACGGGACCGGGGATTACGTGGAGGCCTTGGCGACCAGTCCGGGATACTTCGCCCTAGCGGGCTATCGTGAGAGCCAGCAGATCAGCATGCCCACCTGGCTCTTCGCCGTCATACTTATCGTCGCGGTGGCCGTATCGGTGTTGGGCACCTATGGGGCATGTAGGGCAAAGGCTAGGGGCTGAAGAGAGGTACCTGAGGAGGTTCGCCAAGTGGGCCGCGGTGCTCCTAGCCCTGCTAGGGGCCCTTATCTTTTCCATGGCCTTCTCCGCCACCGTAGGCCCCATGGACATATCGGCCTGGAAGGTCTTGGGGATAATCGCCCACAGGCTCCCCTTGGTCGGCCCCTTGGTCAAGGTGAGCTGGAGCGGGCTGGAGGAGGGCGTCGTGATAGGCTTGAGGATGCCGAGGATACTTTCCGCCGCGGTAGCGGGGATGGCTTTGGCCGTAGCGGGTGCGGTATTTCAGGCCATATTCAGGAACCCGATGGCCGATCCGTACATCCTCGGGGTTTCTTCCGGCGCGGGCTTCGGGGCGTCCCTGGCCATAGTCATGGGCGTGACCGCCGGGATCGGGCTGATCTACTCCATACCCCTCATGTCGATGCTGGGGGCGGTGCTGACCATGCTGCTGGTCTACGGGATGGCGAGGAGCGGCGGGGGCCTGCCGACGCTCAGGCTCCTCCTCTCGGGCATAGTGGTCAGCAGCTTCTTCTCCGCGCTCATATCCCTGATCATGGCCCTCGCGGATGAGAGCGTCCACGCCCTGCTCTACTGGCTCTTCGGGGGCTTCGTGATAGGGGACTGGGGCCTTATAGGGGTCGCGACCGCGGTCATCCTAGCCGGTTCCATCGCCATCCTCCTCTTCTCTAGGGAGCTGAACCTGATCCTCCTAGGGGAGGAGCAGGCGAAGCAGCTCGGCCTAGAGGTCGAGAGGTTCAAGAAGCTCATGTTCGTGCTCCCATCGGTGATAACGGCCATGGCGGTCTCGGTCAACGGGATCATAGGGTTCGTCGGGCTAGTGGTCCCCCACGTGATGAGGCTGCTGGTGGGGCCGGATCACCGCATCCTCTTGCCATCCTCGGCCCTTGCCGGGGCGATCCTGCTCGTCTTGTGCGATCTGCTGGCCCGGACCGTTCTGAGGCCGATAGTCCTCCCTACGGGGGTTGTGACGGCGCTCTTCGGGAGCCCCTTCTTCGCCTACCTGCTCGTGAGGGGTAGGAGGATAAGGATGTGAGATGGTCCTCTTAAAGGTCCTCGGCGTCGATTGCTACTACGAATCCAAAAAGGTACTCGACGGGATAAGCTTCTCGATAGAAGAAGGGGACTTCGTCGGCCTGCTAGGGCCGAACGCTTCGGGCAAGACCACCTTGCTCAGGGCCTTGAGCAGGAGCCTCAAGCCGAAGGTAGGGGCGGTCTACCTGAACGAGCGGGAGATCTACGAAATGGACGGGAAGGAGGTGGCAAGGAACGTGGCGGTGGTCCCCCAGGATACGAGCGTGCACTTCGATCTGACGGCCTTGGACGTAGTGTTGATGGGCAGGTATCCGCACCTCGAAAGGTTCAAGGGGGAGGGGAGGCGAGACATCGAAATCGCCAGGAGGGCGATGGAGATAACGGACACGTGGGAGCTGGCCGAGAGGCCGATCAGCGAGCTCAGCGGCGGCGAGAGGCAGAAGGTCATGATAGCCAGGGCTCTAACCCAGGAGCCGAAGGTCCTCCTGCTCGACGAGCCCACCAGCCACCTCGACATCAAGAACCAGCTCGAGATAATGGACCTGCTCAGGTCTTTGAGCGTCGAGAAGGGGATGGCGGTCCTATCGGTCCTCCACGACTTCAACCTGGCATCCAGGTACTGCGACTCCCTGATCCTTATCGGGGGAGGGAGGATAGTCTCGATAGGATCGGTCGACGAAGTCCTTACGAGAGAGAACATAAGGGAGGTGTACGGGGTGGACGTCCTCGTTAGGAGGCACCCGATAACGGGGACCCTTTACGTCCTCCCGGCCGTCGTCCCGAAGCCGAGGGAAGACGGGCCCCTCATCCACGTGGTCTGCGGGGGTGGATCGGGTAGCGAGCTCATGAGGAGGCTCGTCGGGGAGGGTTTCAGGGTTTCGGTGGGGGTGATAAACGCCCTGGATACGGATCACGAGACCGCCAAGCTCCTGGGGTTGAAGGCGGTGGTGGAGGCCCCTTTCTCCCCCATAAGCGACGAGGCGCACAGGGAGAACCTGGAGCTCGTGAAGCGGGCGGATGCCGTGGTCCTTTCGCCCACGTGCTTCGGGGTCGGGAATTTGAAGAACCTGGAGGCCGTGAGATACGCAGCCAAGCGAGGGATTCGGGTCTACCTGGTGGGCGTGGATTCGATAGAAGAGAGGGATTACACGGGCGGGAAGGCGGCCTCGATCTACAGAGAGCTGGAGGGTATGGGGGCCAGGGCCGTAGGGGGGATCGAGGAGCTCGTGGAGGAGCTGAAGTCGTTGCGCCGCGGCGGATCGAGGGGTTTTAACGCAAATTTGTTAAAAAAATCTTAAATACAGACCCAATTTATACTTGGGCATGCTTAAGGAAGAGGGTAAGAGGTCCACGACCGAAAAGGTGGCGATGGCAGCGATAGCTTCCGCCGTGACCGGCCTAGGGTTCCTGCTCACCGCGCCGATCACGCTCATACCTGGCGCGATACACTGGAGGGTCTTGGCCTTCCTCCCGTGCGTGTTCGGGATACTGCTCGGCCCTAGGACCGGGTTCATAGCCGGGGCGATAGGGAACACGATCTGGGCGCTCCTGGGAGGATACTTCAACCCCGCGACCCCGATATTCGACCTGCTAGGGGTAGGCCTCACCGGGTACATACCGGGCAAGTTCGCAACCCCGGAGGACTGCACGAGCAAGAAAGGCATCCTGAAGGCGACCCTGATCTCTCTGGTATCCGGGCTCATCATGGTGCCGATAGTCGCGGTCGGGTTCGAGCTGGTGGGAGTCGCCCCGTTCTGGCCCGCGGTGTACATGCTGACTCTCAGCGACATACCCCCGATGGTCATCGGGACCCCGATAGTAGTCGCCGCCTTGGTCCCCCCTCTGCTCAGGAGGGGCTACCTGAAGGACAGGTGGTAGGCCTCGTGATATCGGTAGAGGGCCTGAGCTGCCGGTACGAGGGAAAGGGGTTCGAGCTGAGGATCGAAAGGCTGGAGGTGAAGGAGGGGGAGTTCGTCCTCGTAACCGGCCCTTCTGGTAGCGGTAAGTCGACCCTCGCCTACTGCCTCTCCGGCCTGATACCCCAATGCATAAAGAACGCAAGGATGCTCGGAAGGGTAACCGTATGCGGGATGGACACCACCAAGACGCCCGTGTGCGAGCTATCCAAGCGAGTCGGCTTCGTCCTCCAGAACCCCGAAGCCCAGATATTCGGCATGACGGTCGAGGAGGACCTGGCCTTCGGCCTCGAAAACCTGGGGGTGCCCTACGACGAGATGAGGAGGAGGGTCGATGAGACCTTGAACCTGATGGGGATGAGGGGGCTTAGGGATCGGGATACCTCCTCCCTATCCGGGGGGATGAAGCAGAAGCTCGCCATAGCTTCGGTCCTGATCATGAGGCCCGACGTGTTGATACTCGACGAACCACTTGCGAACCTGGATCCGAAGGAGACCAACGGGATCCTATCGGTCCTTTACTCGCTGAAGCGGATCGGCAAGACGGTCGTAGTCGTGGAGAGGAGGCTCGGGGAGCTTTCTCCGCTCGTCGACAGGATCGTAGCGCTAAAGGACGGTAGGCTGGTTGCGGACGAAAGCCCGAGGCCCTTCTTCGAGGACGAGGAGCTGGTGAAGGGGCTGAACGTCGTCCCACCGAAGGTCGTCGAGGTCGCCTACGAGCTTAGGAGGAGGGGCCTGAAGCTCGAGCCCTTCCCGCTCAGCGAAAGGGAGCTGGTGAGGTCGGTTGTTGGCCGTTAAGGCCGAGGATCTTTGGTTCAGCTACGGCGAAGGGTGGGCCCTGAAGGGCGTATCCCTTGAGATACCTGAGGGGGAGATCGTGGCGGTAGTGGGGCCCAACGGCTCTGGAAAGACCACGTTCGCCAAGCACCTTATAGGCCTCCTAAAGCCGACCAGGGGGAGGGTCCTGGTCTACGGGGAGGATACGAGGGAGAAGAGCGTCGCCGAGCTTTCTAGGCTCGTCGGCTACGTCTTCCAGAACCCGAACCACCAGATATTCTCCGAGACCGTTTACGACGAAGTCGCCTTCGGCCCTAGGAACCTGGGGTTCGAAGAGGCCAGGGTCAAGGAGCTCGTGGAGTCCAGCCTGAAGCTCGTGGGGCTCGAAGGGAAGGGGGAGGAGAGGCCTTACATGCTGAGCATGGGGGAGAAGGAGAGGCTCGCGATAGCTTCGGTCCTCGCCATGGATCCGAGGTTGCTGATCCTAGACGAGCCCACCATCGGCCAGGATAGGAGCACCATGTCGAAGCTTATAGAAGTCGTGAAGAGGCTGAAGGGGGAGGGGAGGACCGTGCTCCTGATCTCCCACGACATCGATCTCGTCTACGAACACTCCGACTACGTCATCGTCTTCAAGGGAGGGGAGGTCGTAAGTGAAGGCAAGGTGGCCGAGGTCCTTTCGGACCCGGAGCTGACCGCCAAGGCTTCCCTCTCCCTCCCGAAGCTCGCCGAGCTCGCTAGGCTGTTAGGCCTAGATAAGTTGCCGTCTTCGGTGGAGGACGTGGTGGAGGTGCTCCTGAATGAAGTTCGTGGGATACGTAAGGAGGAACTCGCCAATCCATAGGCTCGACCCTAGGACCAAGCTACTGATGATGGCCTCGATCGTGGGGCTCAGCTTCCTATTCCCATCGCCGATCCCCCAGCTCGCCCTCCTCTCCTCGATAATCCTGCTCTCCTACCTCGCAAGGGTCCACAAGGAGTTCCTCCCAAGGTTCAGGGCCCTCTCGGGGATGGTGGTCGCGGCTTTCTTCCTGTGGAGCCTCTTCTACAGGTATTCGCTCTTCTCGGGGGGTGGGAGTTCGGAGGTGCTCTTCAGCTACGGCCCCATAACGCTCGATACGTTCGGCCTCTTCTACGGGCTCAGCATGGCCCTGAGGGTGCTGGTCATGATAGGGGCCCCGCTCCTTTTGCTCATGACCACCACGGTGAGCGAGCTCGCCGGCGCCCTTACGAAGTTCGGGGTGCCTTACAAGGCTGCCTTCACGTTCGGGCTTTCGATGAGGCTGGTCCCATCCCTCGCCGACGAAATGGTTACGATAAAGGAAGCCCAGTCCGCTAGGGGCCTGGAGCTCGATAAGGGAGGGCTGATCTCCAGGATCAAGGGCTACATCCCGATACTGATCCCCCTGATGCTCAGGGCCTTCGAGCTTTCGGATAGGATGAGCGTAGCGATGGGCCTGAAGGGCTTCGGATCCGGCAGGAGGACCAGCTACAGGAGGTTCGAACTCGAGAGGAGAGACGTAATAGCCCTGGCCCTGGCCGCCCTGGCGCTGACCTTGGCGGCGTTGCTCAAGCTCGGGGTGCTCTAGATGGAGACGGTGAGGAGGTACTCGGGCGAGGAGTACCTGGAGGTGGAGCTTTGCGGCGTTAGGAGGAGGCTCCCGATAAGGAAGGTTGGCGAAGGGGTCTGGATAGCTTCGGATGCGGCCCTGGCGTTCGGCTGCGATACGGAGTTCACCGAGGCGGTTGGGAGGGAGCTGGCCTGGAGGCTCGCCCGCTTCTCCCCCGAATGCATCCTGACGGCGGAGGCGAAGTCCGTAGCCCTCGCCTACGAGGTGTCCAAGGACCTTGGGCTGAAGGAGTACGCGTTGGCCAGGAAGCACGTGAAGGCTTACATGGAGGAGGCCCTGATCGAGGAGGTCAGGTCCATAACGACGAAGGAGCCGCAGCTCCTCGTCCTGGACGAGCTGAACTCTTCTAGGGTCAGGGGGAAGAGGGTCGCCCTCTT
>JAGGXQ010000133.1 GCA_021162925.1 Nitrososphaerota archaeon | reverse complement strand
TTGGCTATCCTCTCCCCTAGGTGCTCCAAGGCCAGTCCGATCGCCTCTTTCACGTTCCTTAAGGCTTCTTCCTCGGTCTTGCCCTGGGATATGGCCTGAGGTATCTCTAGGCATTGGGCCACGTAAAGGCCCGTTTCCTCATCCTTCTCCAGGGCCACGGTAAAGGTCTTCACGTAGCGTTCTTAGGGTTAAGGTGGCATTAAGCTTTCCGACCTTTTCCTTGATTACCGGCAGCAGGCTCTCATCGATCTCGTAACCTATCGAGTTCCTGTTCAGTCTTATTGCGACCTCCGTCGTCGTCCCGGTCCCCAAGAACGGGTCGAGCACCGTATCCCCGATTACCGAGAACATCCTCATCAGCCTGTACGGTATCTCTTCCGGGAAGGCGGCGACCCTCCTCTCCACCTCCGGATGGGTCTGCCTAGCCCCGGCTACGTCCCATATCTGGGTGAACCAGCCGTCCCTCTCTTCCTTCGTGTACCTGCTCGCGTACCTGAGCTCGTCGTGGGGCTCGAACCTCCTCGGCCCGCCCTTTCTGAAGATAAGGATGAACTCGCAGTCCAGGGTCACGTACGCATTTGGAGGGAGGAAGCCGGAGCCCAGAAAAGCGCCCTTACCCTTGTACTTCGGCTTGGTCGTCGGCTTCTTCCAAAGGATGTAGGGCAGGGTCACGAACCCTATCCGCTCGCAGTGCTCTATGACCTTCGAGTGGTTCGGGAAGAGCCTGAAGACGCCGTTCAGGCTCCTGGTCGCATCCCCGATGTTTATGCATGCAATCCCCCCGTCGACCAGGACCCGGTAGGTCTCCCTCCAGACTTCGGCGAGGTTCTCGTGCATGAGCTCGTATATCTCCCTGACGTACCCCTCCCTCTTCTTCTCGTCGCCTTCGGCCTCCATCCTCTCCCATGCTTTGTCTATCCTCTCGTCTAGGAGCTTGAACGTATCGTCCCACATCTCGATCATCGGGTAAGGGGGAGAGGTTATCATCAGGTGGACGCTCTCGTCCTCCACCTCCTCCATCCTCCTAGAGTCCCCGATTATTATCCTGTGGGTCGTCTTCAATTCGATGGGTCTCTCGGCCATTCGGCGTCCCCTCCATCCCTGGAATCCTTAAAAACTACACGGTTAAAAGTTGCGTGGATGGCATCACTCGGTTCTTAGCCCGCCCTTCACCACTATGGGCAGCACGGCTTTTGCGAAGCCACGGGTGCTCCTGATGTCGATCTTGCTGTATATGTTGGCTATGACGCTAGGGTCCTTTCTTATCTCGTTCATACTTGCCTTCATGGCTTTCAGGGCAAGGGATAGCAGGCTGCCGAGTAGCTTCGAGAGCAAAGGGTTCTTGACCCTTATCGCCTTCGGGGCCAGGCTCCTAATACCCTCGTAGCTCAGCTCCATACCCGCCACCAAGCAATCGATCGCCTCTTTCGGCAACTTGGGGAGCTTCGGGAAGGTCGCCTTCTTCTCTATCAGGGTTCCGCCCATCGGTATCAGTAGTAGCGGCCAGACCCATCCCTTAATCCCCTCGTCCTTCAGCCTGTCTATCAGCTCCGTGGTCGCTACGTAGTCCTTGGGCGTGGCATCGGGGAAGCCGATGATGTACGTATAGCACGGATACATGTAAGAGTCGTTGAACAGCTTCGAGGACTCGACCACCATGTCGGGCCAATCCTCAGGCCTCCAAGGGTACACCTTACCCCTGAAGTACTTGGCCAAGAGCCTGGGGCTACCAGACTCCAAGCCTATCTGGGGGAAAGAGGGCTCGTCGTCGCTCAAGCCCAGGATATCCGAAATGTACCTGACCGTGTCCTTTAGGACCAGCGCCGAAGCGCAGGAGATATGTGAAAATCCTATTTTGCCCGGAACCTCCCACCTCCTCGCCAGGTCCGTAACCACCTTGAACAGCTTCTTGACGGCATCGGGGTTCAGTTCGAGCCCGTGGGCACCGTACAGCAGTACGTCTTCGGTAACCAAACCTATGCTCCTGATGCCGTTCTTTAAATTGAACTCCACCTCCTTCACGATGGCATCTAGCGGGATGGACCTGAACGCCCACATGGTCGGGCTACAAAATTGGCACCTCCTAGGGCATCCACGTGTGACCTGAACCTGCCCGTTTCTAGATGGCGTTACTATCGGCGGAATCCTTCCCAACGGCACGGATTCGCCCCTAACACGCCTCGGGACGTCCTCCCCGTCTAGGAGTTTCTTGACGATCATTGGAAAAGTAAGCTCGGACTCGCCCTCGAATAGCACGTCTATCCCGTACTCGTCCTCGTATCCCCTTAACTGCCAGGCACCTGGGCCTCCTACGATCACCTTGAACCTATACTTCTCTTTCAAAGACTTTACAACACGTATCAGCTTCTCGAACTCGAATTCGGTACAGCTCTTGCCACCGCCGCTTACCACCTTCATGGTCCAGCTTACCGGTGCCAATCCCTTAGGGTCGAGCACATGCACCCCCACCATCTCCGTATCCCTATCGACGGCCTTCGTGAGCATGTGTGGAGGTGTAATGAGTACATCACGCCTGCTAAAACCGGCGGCGATCAAGGACGCCTCCACCTTACATAGGGCGTACGGTGCGAACTTGGCCCTCAAACCCTCTGTAGGAATCTTGGGCGCGAGCAGGTGATACTCCACCATTTCGGGTATGAACCTGTAAGGCAAGCACAACCCGAAACCTAGGGCGTCGGCTTTGTGATAATCGGTGAAGACCGCTCTATCTGCCGTTAGAATTATTTTAGCCATTCTCCCACCTTCCTTGGCTTATTGCTAATTATTACACATAAATATTTCCATATCTTGTTTGTAAGGGGGAGCCGTAGGATATGACCTATCTTTTTACCACGAGTTCATGCCTTTCCTTAATGTCGTCGGCGAGCCTCTCGAGCTCCTTAAAGTCATCCTCCCTAGGGTATCCCTTGACTATCACCGGTTTTATGAACTCGGCTTTGAGCCCCTTCAGGGTCTCTTGAAGTTGCTCGACGAACCTCCCTCCCCAGCCATAAGAGCCTATCATGGACAGGAACCTCGCTTTGGGGCGTAGGAGCTTCACGACGTATGCGGCGTACAGGACTAGGGGATGGACCCCGGTAAGGACCATCGGCGTCCCTATCACCACGGTCGCCGCATCCACCAAGGCCATGGCCAGCTCCCCTAGGTCGCTCTTCGTTAGGTTGAACGGCTTCGCCTTGATCCCCCTTTCGACCAGCTTGCCGACGAAGTAAGACACCAACTTCCTCGTGCTCCCGTGCATGGAAACGTAAGGTATCACGACCTCGTTCTTCACGTCGTCGCCAACCCAATCCCTATATGCATCTAAGATGAATGAAGGGTTCCTGTAAACGGGGCCGTGGCTCGGGGCTATGAACCCGACGTCGAGCTTTGATACCTTTTCCAGGTTCCTCCTTATGGTCATCCTGAAAGGCATCATTATCTCTGCGTAGTACCTCTTCGCATCGTCCAGCAGCCTATCTCCCTCCTCTGCGAAGATAGAGGAAGTCGCCAGGTGGGCGCCGAAAAGGTCGCAGGTGAACAGTATCCTATCCTCCTTCAGGTAGGTGACCATGGTTTCGGGCCAGTGGGCCCAAGGGGTAAGGTAGAACTCCAAGGTCTTCCCTCCTAGGGCTAATTCGTCCCCCTCCCCGACCAGAAGGAACCTATCGTCCGGGATGTGAAGCAGGTCCTTGAGCAGGGAGGCGCATTTAGCGTTTGTAACGACCTTAGCCTCAGGGTAGGCCTCTAGGACCCTCGGTATCGCGCCTGAGTGATCCTGCTCGGCGTGGTTCGAGACTATATAATCGAGCCTTTTGACGCCCAGCGCTTCCAAGTTCTCCATGAGCTCCCCTTCCTTCGTGGGGTCGACGCCGTCGATTAGAGCCACCTTCTCCTCCCCCTTTAAAAGGTAGGAGTTGTAGCTGGTTCCATCGGGCAGGGGTATGAATTCGTCGAAGAGCCTCCTATCCCAGTCCATCGAGCCGACCCAGTAAACTCCGGGCGCCATCCTTATGGGACCCATTTGCATCGAAATCTTACCCGCCCCGCTACTTTAAAACCTTTCCTCGCCCCGCATCTGACGTTGAAAACATTAACGG
>JAGGXQ010000143.1 GCA_021162925.1 Nitrososphaerota archaeon | reverse complement strand
ATCCTACCGCACGACCGGGAAGTTTTGCCTGATAGACCTCTACCTAGATCACTCGCTCTACGAAAGGCTCAACTCGGCCTTCAAGGGGGGTAGGAGGGTAAGGCCGTTCGTGGCCTACGAGATAGATCGATACAACGTGAAGGTGATCCTGAGGGGGAAGCTCTGGGGCATGGAAGAGTCGGAGATAGAGTCCCTCCTGATCCTTCCAGGGTTCGACCTCAAGGCCAACTCGCTCAAGGCCATGGTCGGCATGGGCCTCCAAGAGGCCTACGACTACCTCAGGAGCACACCTTACGCCAAGATAGTCCCGGAGGGAAAGGCCGACGAGCCCCACATAGCTAGGCTGGAGGACGGGTTCGACCTGCTCGGCTATAGGTATGCGAACAGGTGCTTCGTCTGGGAGCCCTTCGATCCCGTGGTGATGATCGGGATCGTGAAGCTGAAGGAGCTCGAGGTAAGAAACCTGACGACCATAGCCTTCGGGGTGGAGCAGGGCATCCCTCCTGATGAGATAAGGAGGGGGCTGATCCTGCTTGGATGAACCGATAAGTATTGAAGAGGTATCCGAGCTCGCGAGGGAGCTGGTCTCCATACCCAGCGAGACCGGGAAGGAGAAGGAGGTCGCCATCTTCATAAGGGATTACCTCGCCCCCTTCTCCGACGTAAGGCTCCAGCGCGTAGGCGACGAAAGGTTCAACGTGATATCCAGGCTGGGGAGGGGGAGGAGGGTCCTGCTCAGCGGGCACATCGATACGGTCCCGGTCGGGGACGAGTCCCTCTGGCACTTCAACCCTTACGGGGAGATAAGGGGAGGGAGGCTATACGGCAGGGGGGCTTGTGATATGAAGGGGCCCCTGGCCGCGATGCTGGCATCGATCAAGGCCTTGAGCAGGGAGGAGCTGGGGTTCGAGCTGATATTCGCGGGGGTGGTCGGAGAAGAGGTCGATGGCGCCGGGACGAAGGCCCTGGGATCGGGCTTCGACCTGGCCCTGATAGGGGAGCCGACCGATATGAAGATCGTCAGGGCGCACAAGGGCTCGGTCTGGCTGGAGATAGAGACGAAGGGGGAGGAGATGCACTCGAGCGAGGTCGAATACGAGCTGGCGAAGAGGGCGAACTCGATATACAAGATGGCGAAGATCGTCTCGAAGCTCGAAGAGTATGAGCTGGAGCTCGAAAAGAGGGTCGATCCGCTCCTATCCCACCCGACCGTGAACGTGGGGGTGATAGAAGGTGGGAGGAGGGCGAACGTGGTCCCTGGCTCCTGTAGGATAACGGTCGATAGGAGGCTAC
Source organism: Nitrososphaerota archaeon (assembly GCA_021162925.1). Taxonomy (GTDB): domain Archaea; phylum Thermoproteota; class Nitrososphaeria; order Nitrososphaerales; family JAGGXQ01; genus JAGGXQ01. Next base: position 4,555 of record JAGGXQ010000143.1, on the reverse strand, counting down.
TCCCGGAGGAAGGGCTCGAAGGCGTTTTAAGTGAGATCAGGGGGTTGCTCGATCCCCTTGGCATCGAATACGGCCTCAGGGTCGTCGAGTTCAGGGAGGCCTGTAAGGTTCCAGAGGACAGCGAGGTAGTAAGGCTCTGCAAGAAGGCCCTTAGTGAAGTGGGGGTGAGCCCGATGGTGGCCGGCTACAAGGCGACGAGCGACATGTCCATACTCGTGAATAAGGGGGTGCCGACCGTGATGGTTGGTCCAGGGAGGCCGGAGGAGGCCCACAGGGTCGATGAATCCATCGAGCTAGACCAGCTTCACCTGGCCTCGAGGTTCTACTACAGGTTCGCCAAGCTCGTCAGCCCTTGACCCTCATTATCTTGCTCCGCCCCATCACCCTCCAGTACTCGACCTCCTTTCCGGTTTCGAGCCTCGATCTGAGCTCCTCCTCAGGGGGCTCGACCTCGAACACCTCGAAGGTCTCAAGGTCCATGAGCTGGACGGAGTTGGGCCCCATCGATATGACCTGGGCGCTCCTCTTCTCGATTATCGGGACCTCGACGTGGCTGTCGACGGGGCTTACGAAGCTCCTCTTCGCCCCATCGAATATCCCTATCCCCACGACCCTGGCCTTCGCCGATCCGTGCTTCCCAGGCTTCGACTTCTCGTACTCGACTATCCTACAGGGTTCCCCGTCTATTATTATGTAGGAACCCTTCTTCAGGCTTCCGAGCTCTACGGGCTTGCTCATTACCCATAACTGTAGAGGGGGCTACTTAAATTTTAAAAACGGCCACCCAATTCATGCCGAGATGGGTAAAGTATGCGTTTACTTTTTGAAGAAGGGCAGGGAGGTCTTGGAGGTCGCCGATTCCTTGCTGAAGGGGTTGAGGGAGAGGGGCTTTGAAGTCACAAGCTACCCGAAGGTAGGGGGCATCGGATCGAACGAGCTCGACCTCGTCAAAAGGGACCTGGATCTGGTGATCGCCCTAGGCGGGGACGGGACGATCCTGAGGGCCGTGAGGGTGTTCGACGTCCCGGTAGCGGGTGTGAAGCTAGGGGGGCGGGGGATACTCGCGGGCACCGACCCGGAAGAACTCGACGAGTTCCTAGATAGGTTGGAGAGGGGAGAGCTCGTAGCCACCGATAGGATGAGGATAGTGGCGAAGTTTTCCGGGCGGGCCTCCCCTCCGGCCCTCAACGAGCTGGTCCTGCTGAGGAGGGAGCCGACCAAGACCCCGACCTTCGAGATAGAGTCCGAGAGGTTCAGGATCAGGCAAAGGATGGATGGGATCGTCGTCTCGACCCCGACGGGGAGCACGGGGCACTCTCTATCGCTAAGGGGCCCCGTCGTGCTCGAGGGCTCGGGCATCCTGGTGCTAACGCCGATAGCCCCGATAAGCGGGATGCCGAGCTTGGTCATGCCTTTCATGGAGCTCAGGCTGAGGGCGGATGAGCCCCTTTACCTGATAGTCGACGGGCAGGTGAGCCTCGAGGTCGAAAGGGGAGAAGAGGTGAGGATCGAGAGGGGTAGGCCGGCCAGGCTCTTGGGCCTCAGGGACGAGGGCTTCCAGCAGTTGCACAGGCTCGGTTTTTAAGTCGCCACTCCCGATGGGAGGGTGTTGAGGATATTCGTGCTGGACTCGACGGTCTTCTACTCCGGTGCCGATCTACCGCCTGATTCGGTGGCATACGTAACCAGCATGATCCTTGAGGAGGTCGGGCACAAGGATAGGCTAGAAGCCCTCATGGCTTCGGGGAAGGTGAGGGTTTTGGACCCGGATGAGAGATACGTCGAGAGGGCCAGGGAGCTCGCGAGGGGGACCGGGGACCTGCTCAAGCTATCCGAAGCCGATCTATCCATAGTCGCTCTATCCCTGGAGCTGAAGGAAAAGGGGGTGGAGTTCTCGGTCGTATCCGACGACAGCTCCGTAAGGAACCTGCTCGAAAGGGTTGGCGTTAAAACCGAGGGGGTGGAGTTCGAGCTCAGGTTCCTGGCCGATTGGATCAAGTACTGCCCGGCCTGCGGGAGGGTGTACGGGCCGGAAAAGGAGTACTGCGAGGTCTGCGGCACGAAGCTCAAGGTGAAGGCGAGGCGTAAGAAGCTTTTTAAGGGTTAGGCCCGCCTTTGAGCAGGGATTGAAGCTTGAGATAAGGGATAACGAGGGAATACCCCTTCGGGATTTGGTGTCGGAGGCCATGAAAGGGGTGAGGAGGGAAGGGGCGATCTTGCTCTTCGTCGGGCTCACCAAGGGGAAGGGCAAGGGCGGAAGGGATGTATCCCACGTTGAGGTAGAGATCGACGAAGGGGTCGAGGAGAGCCTTGGCCCGGTCCTCAAGGGGCTGGAGGAGAGGTTCGGCTCGGAGGTGAGGCTCCTCGCCCTGAAGGGGAGGTTCGAAGTAGGGGAGCCCCTGACCGTCATTCTGGCTACGGCAGAGGACAGGGAGAGGGCATTCGCAACCCTGAGGGGGGCGGTGGAGGCCTATAAGTCCGATCCACACGTGAGGCTGAAGGAGGTATATAAGGAAGGCAACCGGTGAAATGAAGGCGGTCGTCCTCTTCTCAGGAGGGCTCGACAGCATGCTGGCCCTCAAGCTGATCCAGGCCCAGGGCATCGAAGCGATACCCGTAAGGATCGCCACGCCCTTCCTCAAGCACGAGGAGGTCGAGTGGGTGAAGCCGATAGAGGTATCCCTGGGAGAGGAATACCTCGAACTCGTGAAGAGGCCGAAGCACGGATACGGAAAGCACTTGAACCCATGCATAGACTGCAGGATAGAGATGTACAGGGTTGCGAAGAGGATCATGGAGGAGAGAGGTGCGGAGTTCGTCGTGACCGGGGAGGTCTTGGATCAGAGGCCGATGTCCCAGAACTACCAAGCCTTGAAGCTCATGGAGAGGGAGGCCGGGCTAGAAGGGCTCATCCTGAGGCCCCTTTCGGCGAAGGTCCTGGAGCCAACCATCGTGGAGAGGAAGGGGCTGGTGAAAAGGGAGATGCTCTACGGGATAAGGGGCAGGTCAAGGAGGGTCCAGCTCGAACTCGCCAAGAAGTTCGGGCTCACTGAGTTCAAGAGCCCGTCTGGGGGATGCCTCCTGACCGATCCATCCTTCTCTAGGAGGCTCAAGGCCCTGATGAGGCATAAGCCGGACTTCGGCATCGGGGACGTCGAGCTGCTCAAGGTGGGTAGGCACTTCATGTTCGAAGGCTGGCTCGTCGTCGGTAGGAACGAGAGGGAGAACTCGAGGATAGAGGAGCTCGCCGGGGAGGGCGATACGCTGCTGAGCGTCGAGGGCTATCCGGGCCCGACGGCCCTCTTGAAGGGCGAGGGCCTAGAGCTCGCGGCGAGGATAGTCGCGAGGTACAGCGACGCTCCGAGGGGGGTGCTGGTCACGGTCTCGGTGAAGGGGAGGGGGAGGCTGACCGTGATCCCGATGGAGGATGAGGAGTTGAGGAAGTTCATGGTTTTATGAGCTCCAAGAGCTCTCCGAACTCCTCGGGCTTCAGCACCCTTATACCCTTGTAGCTTTCTCCGAGCTCCTCGGCAACCCTCCCGGTTATCGCCACGACGTTGCACTCGCCCTCTAGAAACGGCTCGACGTCTTCGATTTCGTTCCCGAGCACGACCTTCTGGACCTCGGGCCTCCCCTTCAGCAACCAATGAAAGCCCTCCAACAAGGCTAGGTCGAAGTCCCCCCTCAGCCTTTCCAGCAGGGAATCGGCGTCGAGCCCGCTTATGCGCTCAAGGGTCGCGAACTCGACGTCCGAAACGCAGATCACCCTATCGGCCCCCGCCCTCGTGAACCTCCAGGTGTCCTTGCCGGGCGTGTCCAGGCTGAACCCCTTCAAATTCACGTGCTTCACCGCCAGGACCCTGTAGCCCATCCCCTTGAGCTCGGCTATCAGCCTCTCTATGAGGCTCGTCTTACCCGTTTTGGTCCTTCCGAAGAACGCGACCACCTTCACGCCCGCCCTACCAAAAGGCTGTAAATAAAGCTAAAGGCCAAAGGTTTAATTCCGAGGACGCCAGAAGGGTGGCGTGAGGAAGCTATCGAAACCCCCATACCTTCAGGTCGCCTTGGATCTGACCGATCTCGAAGAGGTCAAGAGGGTCGTTTCGGAGCTTCCGGAGAGCGATAGGCTGATCCTCGAGGCGGGGACCCCCCTCATAAAGAAGGAGGGGCTGAGGGTCGTCGGGGAGCTCAGGAGGCTTAAGGGCGATGCATTCATAGTCGCCGATATGAAGGCGATGGACGTCGGGAGGCTTGAGGCCAGGCTGGCCTACGAGGCGGGGGCCGATGCCGCGACGGTCGCTGGGGCTGCATCCAGGGAGACGATCGAGGGCTTCATCGACGAGGCGCATGAGCTCGGGATCTACGCCTTCATGGATACGATAGCCGTTCAAGATCCCCCCGCGGTTTTGAAGGGGCTGAAGCTCAAGCCGGACGTGGTGATAATACACAGGGCAATCGACGGGGAGGAGAGGGTTGAATTCGGATTCGAGGAGGCGAAGAGGGTGAAGGGGCTCGGGCCCATGGTCGCCGTAGCCGGCGGTATCAAGCCCGATAT
>JAGGXQ010000061.1 GCA_021162925.1 Nitrososphaerota archaeon | reverse complement strand
TAGATATATCGGGGAACTAAATTTCAATTTCTCTTTTTTCCGCCCGAAAAGTTAAAATATGCCAAATACTCAACACCAACGATCTCATATGAATGCGAAAGGCGGATATTGGGGGAAAATAGCTTGGATAAACCTGACGAGCAAGAAAGTCTCTTACGTGGAGATCGACGAGGAGTTCGAGAAGACCTGGATCGGAGGCGCTGGGCTTGGAACGAAGCTGCTCTGGGATCACTACCCCGCCTGGGCCGATCCGTTGGGTCCTAGGAACCTGCTGATCTTCGCAACCGGCCCTTACCAGGCGGCTCCGATAGCTGGGGCTGGAAGGTGCACGGCGGTGTTCATATCGCCCTTGACGATGCACTACGCCGAGTCGATAGCGGGAGGGCACATAGGCCCGATACTGAAGCAGGCCGGGGTGGATGCGGTCGTGCTTGCGGGGAAGGCGAGCAAGCCGGTCTACGTTTACGTCGAGGAGGGGAAGGCTGAGATCAGGGACGCTTCGGCCTACTGGGGCATGGACGCGGTCGAGGTGGTCGATGCCATAAAGAAGGACGTTGGAGGGAGGAGGCTCACCATAACGGCGATAGGGCAGGCCGGAGAAAACCTGGTGAGGTATGCCGCGATAGTGAACGACAAGCACGGCGTCTTCGGCAGGTGTGGTGGCGGTGCGGTGATGGGTTCGAAGAACGTGAAGGCCTTGGTGGCCAACGGGACCATGACGCCTCCTCTGGCGGACAGGGACGGGTTGCTGAAGTACTACAGGGAGGATCTGCTCCCTAGGATCAACAAGGCGGAGTTCACGAAGATAAACGCCGAGCTGGGACAGGTCGCCGCCGTGGTACCGAGGGAGGAGAACGGCCTGCTGCCTATAAAGAACTTCGGCGGAGACGAATGGGAGGAGGGGGCGAAGCTCATAGGGACCCCTAGGTTCAACGAGGTCCTTAAGCCGAAGAGGTGGGCCTGTGAGTACTGCGTGATGGGCTGCCACAGGAAGATAACCACGGAGGGCTATCCGCAGGAGACCGGAGGCCCCGAGTACGAGACGGCGGCGATGATAGGGTCGAACCTGCTGATAGACGACCTTAAGGCGGTCGTCGTGGCGAACGACCTCTGCAACAGGTACGGAATAGACACGATAGAGCTTGGAGGCGTCCTCGGATGGGCCTTCGAGTCCTACGAGAAGGGATACCTAACGAAGGAGGATACGGACGGCATAGAGCTGAAGTGGGGGAGCGGCGAGGCCTTGATAGAGATGACCAAGAAGATCGCCTTCAGGGACGGGATAGGGGACCTGCTGGCGGAGGGCCTGAGGTCCTGCGTCTGGAAGTACCCCGAGACCAAAGAATGGGCCGTCGAAGCCCAGGGCATGGCGGTCCCCGCCCACGATCCCAGGGCCTTCTTCTCCATGGTGATAGCCGATACCCTGTCGCTGAGAGGTCCTTCTCACTGCCACGGGTTCTCCGAAGCCCAGGAGCTAGGGGTAACCCTGCCCGAGCTCGGCTACCCTGAGCCGATGGACAGGTTCGCCATAGAGAAGAAGGGAGAGATAGGCGCCGTCTACCAGGACGTCCACGAGTTCTGGAACAGCTTGGTCTGGTGCTTCTTCTACTTCTTCTCGAACTGGCCCTTCGGAGACACGGTGAAGGTGATGAACCTGATAACCGGATGGGACATGAGCCCCGTCGAGGCGAAGCTGAGCGGAGAGAGGATGTCGAACCTCCAGCAGGCCCTTAACCTGAGGTGCGGCCTGGACCCGAAGAGGGACTTCGTCGTCCCAGAGAGGCTCAGGAAGCCTCACAAGAAGGGCGGAGCAGGCGGGAAGGTCCTGCCTTGGGAGTACATAATCGAGGAGTACTACAAGACCAGGGAGTGGAAGGACGGCATACCGACCAGGAAGAAGCTCATAGAGCTCGGCCTCGCCGATGCGGCGAAGGAGATCTACGGTTATTAAACCCTCCTTTTATTTTGTGAAAAGTTTTTAGGAGGCCCCTACTCCCTTAGGAGGGCAAGGAATGTCCTTGAGAGTTTCAGATCTGTGGGTAGGGGTCGATGGCAGGGATATCCTGAAGGGCGTTAACCTAGAAATAAAGAAGGGGGAGAGGCATGTGCTCTTCGGGCCGAACGGTGCGGGGAAGAGCTGCCTCGTCGAGACGATCATGGGCATCCCCGCCTACAAGGTGAGGAAGGGGAGGATCGTCTTCGACGGCAGGGATATAACCGAGCTCCCGATAAACGAAAGGGCTAGGCTCGGCATAGGCCTCGCCTTTCAGAACCCCCCGGAGCTGATGGGGGTAAGGCTTGGGGAGTTGATAAGGCTCTGCGGTGGGGACGAATGGAACTTGAGGATGGCGTTTTTGGGCGAGGGGTTCAAGGATAGGTACGTGAACCTGGGCTTCTCCGGAGGGGAGAGGAAGAGGAGCGAGATCGCCCAGCTCTTCGCCATGAAGCCCAGGCTCGTGCTCCTCGACGAAATCGATTCCGGCGTGGACGTCGATAGCCTGGAGGCGATAGGCAGGGCACTCGACGATTTCCTATCGGGCCGATCCTCCCTCATAATAACCCATCAAGGCCACATCCTGAACTACCTCACGGTCGACTTCGCCCACGTCCTGATAGACGGCAGGATAGTCCGCTCTGGAGAGCCTAAGGAAATACTTACCGAGATAAGGAGGAGGGGTTTCGATGGCATCAAAAGAGCATAAGGGAGAAAAGATCCACCCCTCGAAGCTACCCGAAGAAATAAGGAAGGTCAGCCTCCTGTCCGGCTTCAGGGCGGATGGGAAGCTCAGGTCGGGCAGCTACTTCCAGCTCGACCGATCCGTGATCTTCGAGCAGGTGAGGAAGCGTTTCAGGGGGAAGATAGAGGTCATGAGCACCAGGGAGGCCTTGGAGAAATACGATTGGGTCAAGGAATACCTTTGGAGGGCGATCCCCAGGGATCTCGACGAATACACGAAGGAGGTCGAAAAGAGCTGGGACAACGGGTACTTCCTGAGGGTCCTGCCGGGCCAGAGGATAGAGTTCCCGATCCAGGCCTGCATGTTCATATCTCGGGAAGGCATCACCCAGAACGTCCACAACTTGGTGGTCGTGGAGGAGGGGGGAGAGCTCCAGATACTTACGGGCTGTGCCACGACCATTTTGAGGGCCCTCCACGTCGGGGTGAGCGAATTTTACGTTAAGAGGGGAGGGAAGCTCACCTTCACGATGATACACAACTGGGCCCCGAAGATCGATGTGAGGCCCAGGGACGTCGCGATACTGGAGGAGGGGGCAAGTTTCACGAGCAACTACGTGAGCCTTCACCCCGTAGGGACCCTCCAGCTCTCGGCTACTGTCATATGCGAAGGGGAGGGAAGCTCGGCCAGCCTTAACTCTCTGATCCTGGGGAGGGAAGACGCGAAGATAGACATCGACGAGAGCGTGATACTCAGAGGCAAGGGGAGCAGGGGGGAGGTGAGGCTGAGGGTCGTGGGCAAGGACAGGTCCGAGATCTATACGAGGGGGAGGGAGGTCGGGGAAGGAGACGGCGCTAGGGGGCATGTAGACTGCAGGGGCCTCATGGCCTCTAGTAGCTCGAGGATTTACTCGATCCCAAGGCTCGACGGGCTCAACCGATCCTGTGAGCTCACCCATGAAGCGGCGGTTGGGAAGATAAGGGACAGGGAGCTCTGGTACCTGATGTCGAGGGGGCTGACGGAGGAGGAGGCCACCTCCCTCATAATCAGGGGATACCTAGACCCCAGGGTGCTTGGCCTACCGAAGCTGATCGAGCGCTACGTGGAAAGCATAGTAAGGATGATCGGCGGGGCTCCGTAGGTGGGGACGGTGGGATTTGAACCCACGATCACCAGCTCCCGAGGCTGGCATCCTAGCCAAACTAGACAACGTCCCCCTTTAGGAACATCGATCTAAAGGGGGTTAAAAAGTTTCCAGCTGCGGCAGGCCCAGATCTATCTTCTCCTTCAGGTACCCGTCCTCCTCGTCTATGACCCTATCCTTCAGTATCTCGGCGAGGGGATCCTTATCCTCGTAACCGCTACTCTTCGTCGAGGAGACCAAGACCAGGCCGGCGCCTCCTTCGGATCTGCCGAGCCCGTACCTTATATCTATATCGCCTGCGTAATACCTGATCCTGCTCGATATGAGTGCCAGATCCCTGGCCGTGAACGGGCCCTTCGCGTTCACCAGGGTCTTCGAGACCCCCTTAAGGGACCTCAGCCTATCGACGACCTTCATCCCCAGCTCCTCCAGTTCTTCCGAATAGGCCAGGGAGAGGACGCAGTACCCGCCGTCTAGGAGCTCCGAGAACTTCAGGCCCAGGCCACCGTCCCCCTGCATCATAGGCGCCAGCTCGCTTACGAGAGCCTCGTTGAGGAGCTCGTACCCTTCCACAACCGGTATCCTAAGGTCCATGAGCGAGTCGTTGTCGATGAGCAGAAGCTTCGCCCCGGATGCCCTGAGCTTCCTAAGGGCCAGGGCCGCCGAAAAGTGCGTCGACTTCTCGAAGGAGAAGGGCATTACGCAGATCGATACCACCTTTCCGCAGACGGAGGCGGCGAGTTTCGCGACCTCCGGGACGAGGGTGGAGCCGGTCAGGCCGCCCAGGCTACCCACCACGAAGCACATAATCCTCCCTTTTATGGCGGACTTCAGCTCCTCGGCCTTTTCGTAGAAGGAGGAGAGGAGCCTGCCCTTGCCGCCCCCTTCGTACGGTAGATGGATCTTGTAGCCCGAAAAGTTCAGCTCGCACTCGTCCGGGCTTACGTAGACCCTATCCATGGACAGCGCTGCTCCTAGCTTGGAGGCGATCCTGCACCCAGCACCACCTACACCTATCACAACGGAGCCGGCGTTCAAGGTGACATAGGATATAGACAAGTGGTCTATAATCCTTATGGGACTAAAGAATTACCCGCCGAGTCCAACCCTTTTGACCTTAGGATGGATGCCAGGAGGGGCATGACCTCCCAGCCGTTCAGCTCGCCCAAGGACCCCTTCCTCGCCTCCCTCTCCGTGAACCTGCAGACCCGATCCCTTTCTAGCTTCGGGCTGGATACCATGAGCGGGACCGGATCGGAGCTATGGGCCCTTAAGGAGCACGGAGTCGAGTGATCCGCGGATACTACGACGAGTAATTCATCGAGCTCCAGCACCTTCGAAAAGAAGCGAGAATCGATCTCCTCTATGACCTCCTTCTTCTTCATGGGGTCGCCGTCGTGCCCCGGCTCGTCCGTGCCCTTAAGGTGGACGTAGACCGCATCGTACTCTTCGAGGAGCTCCTTCGCCTTATCCACCTTCTCCTCGTAGTCGGTCATGCCCCCCGCTTTGAACCCGTCCATCCCCACGAGCCTCGATACCCCGATCTCCACCGGCATGTCGAGTATGCCGGCGAACCTGAGGCCGAACTTCTTCCATATCGGTTCGAGCTCCGGCAACCTGTTTCCGGCATCCCTAAGGGTTATGGCGTTCGCCTCCAGCATCCCCAGCTCCCTCCTCCTTCGGTTTACCTCGTGCTCCTTGAGGACGGCCATGCACTTCTCCGTGAATTCGTTGACCAGCTCGGAGGAGAGCCTCGCTTCGTATGTGTCGGCCAGGGGAACGCACTTGGACAGCTTAAGCCCCTCCACCTTCTCCTCCGCGACGCTGATCCCGCCGACCTTCCTGTAGGCCGGATCGGTGTTGGATATCTCGTCGGATAGCTCGACGCCCTCGTAGCCTATGACCAGGGCGGCACGGTGGGATACGGTGTGCTTGAACCTGAAGTAGGCCTTGGGGTCTTCGAACCTGACCGAGGAATTTATGGCGTCCGCCAGAGACCTGCCCTCCTCGTCGCTAAGGCTCCTCCCAACCCTCCTGTCCAGCAGGGTGAGATCATCGGAGACGGTTGCGAAGTTCGCCCTCAAAGCGAGCTCCCCATTTCTAAATTCGAGGCCCGATCCAACGGCCTCGACGATCCCCCTCCCGAAGTACCTATCGAACCTGTACCCGAGCATGGCGAAGACGGCAAGATCGGATTCGGGCGCTATCCCCCTGCCCGCGGGGTGGACCAAGCCCATCCTAGCCCTCCTGGCGAGCTCGTCCAGGTTCGGGGTGATCGCGGCCTCCAAAGGCGTCAGGTAGTTCAGCTCGGGCCTGTCCCCGACCCCGTCCAAGAGCACGTACAGTAATTTCATAGTTGAGGGATGGGGGCGAGGTTAATTAGCTTTTAACCCGATCCCGCGCGCCTTGGCCTTGTA
>JAGGXQ010000042.1 GCA_021162925.1 Nitrososphaerota archaeon | reverse complement strand
CGAAATGATAGTGAAGGAGAGGCCCGACTACCTGATCCTGGACGGCCCGATGACCTACATGCTCGGATACACCCTGAACCTGATAAACCTCAGGAGGGTCTTGGAGAACGTGAAGTCGATCGTGAAGGAGCTCGAATTCAAGCTCTTGATCTGGGATCACCACCTGCCCAGGGAGCCGAAGTTCAGGGAGCACACCAAAGAGGTGTGGGAGCTGGCGAGGAAGCTCAAGAAGAACGTGAAGACGGCGAGCGAGCACCAGCTGGGAAAGCCCCCAGTGGTGGAGGGGTAAAACGTTTTAAGCTCGTTGACTCTAGCGACTGCGTGGACCTGCCCGAGATGCTTTACTACGCGTTCGAGGCGCTCAAGGAGAGGAAGCTTAGGGCGGCCCTTACGATCCTGATGGTGGTAACCGGCGGCGCCCTCATAACCTCGATAAACGGGATGAGCGCGGGGTTCGACAACTACGTGAGGGATCAGCTGAGCTCCCTATCTCCGAACGTTTTGATAGTTACCCCGGCGACGGAGATGACCCTATTCCTAGGGAACAGGCCGAAGACGACGATAACCGAGTCCATGGTGAGGACCATAGAGGCCCTCCCTGGGGTCGAGTATGCGGTCCCCTACTACAGGGGGCAGGTGGTAGCGAAGTGCGGCGGGAGGATGCAGACCGCAAGCGTCTCGGGGATCGATCAGACCAAGCTCGTGTACGTAGATCCGAAGCTCGAGATAATGAAGGGGGAGTTCGTCCAGCCCAACGACCCGACCGGGGCCGTCCTCGGCAGCAAGGTCGCGAAGCTGGACACCGACAACCCATTCGCCGATCTCGGCTACTCGATAAAGCTCGAATATTACACGAGGGAGGGAGGGAAGCAGGTGAAGATTTCTAGGTCCTTCATAGTGAAGGGGATACTGAAGCCCGTAGGCAACATCGTCTCCGACACAACCATCTACATATCGCCCCAGGTCGCAAACTCCCTGATGAAGAGGGGGGGCAAGTACGATGGCATATTCGTAGTCGTAAAGGAGCCGGAGCTGAACGAGCAGGTCGAGGAGGAGATAAAGGCGAGGTATGGGGAGAACGTCGATATAACCTCCCCAGAAGAGATATTCTCGATAGTGAAGAACATAACCAGCGGAGTATCGGCTTTCATCCTGAGCATAGGCAGCGTTTCGCTCATAGTCGGGGCGATAGGGATAGTGACCACCCTGTTCACTTCGGTCCTTGAGAGGACGAAGGAGATAGGGACCCTGAAAGCCCTCGGGTTCAGCAGTAGGCACGTCCTCCTGCTCTTCCTCATGGAAGCGATGATAATAGGGGTCATAGGTGGGATAGTCGGGGCGATAGGGGGGATAGGGGGCTCTTACCTCCTGACCTCTTTGATGAAGTTGGGTGGGCCGATGATGAGCATCACCATGACGCCGGTGGTAAGGGTTGAAGATCTGGTCAGCACCTTCTTCATAGTCTTAGGGCTGAGCCTGGCAGCAGGGGTTTATCCGGCCTGGAGGGCTTCGAGGCTCGATCCGGTCGTGGCCCTGAGGAAGGAGTAGAAATAATTAAATATATCACGATATATCTCAATCGGAATGGGCTACGCCGTCGAAGCGATCGATCTGGTAAAGGTGTACAGGGTGGGGAAGCGAGAGGTCTGGGCTCTAAGGGGGCTGAACCTGAAGGTCAAAGAGGGGGAGTTCTTGGCCGTGGTGGGCCCATCGGGTAGCGGTAAGTCGACCCTGCTCAACCTGATAGGGGCTCTGGATAGGCCGACGAGCGGGGCGGTGCTCGTGGACGGGATCGATACGAGCAAGCTGAGCGACTCGGAGCTATCTAGGTTCAGGAACGAGAAGATAGGGTTCGTATTCCAGTCGTTCAACCTGATAAACAGGATATCGGTGATAAGAAACGTAGAGCTACCTGCGATGGTCAAAGGGACGCCGAAGGACGTAAGGGAGAGGAGGGCGAGGGAGCTCCTAGAGGAGGTCGGCCTGGGGGATAAGATCTACATGAAGCCCTTGGAGCTCAGTGGAGGGGAGCAACAGAGGGTTGCGATAGCGAGGGCCCTGATCAACAACCCGAGGTTCGTCCTGGCGGACGAGCCGACCGGGAACCTGGACTCGGTCACATCCAAAGAGATATACAGGCTCCTGAGGAGGCTCAACCGGATGCACGGGACCACGGTAATAGTCGTAACCCACGACCTAGAGCTGGCCCAAGAGTGCGATAGGATCGTTTATCTTAGGGACGGTAAGGTGGAGAGGGAGGTGATACCGGTTGAAAGGTAGGACCATCCTGCCGATCTTGCTACTCTTCCTCATGGCGGTTGGGACGCTCCCCGGCCTGAAGGCCCAGACCCTGATAAACGTGGTCGACGTATCCTGGGGGGCTATGGGGAATCCGATAGAGGTAGAGCCTGGAGACGGGAACGTCCCCCTCCAGATAACCCTGGCGAACTACCAGGCCTCGACGATCGAGGACGTTTCCAGCAAGCTAATCCTCCCGGAGGGCATGAGCGACTCCCTATCCGGCTCTGGGGTGATAGAGAAGAGCTACCTGGGGAGGATACAGCCCGGCCAGTCCTTTTCATTCAGCTACTCCATAGACATAGGAGATGAAGTCTCGATAGGGAGCCACAAGGCGAAGCTGAAGCTCTACTACAAGAACGTCGGGTCGAGCGGGACGATCGAGCAGGACTACGACCTGACCCTCAGGGTTACGGGGAAGAGCAGGCT
>JAGGXQ010000129.1 GCA_021162925.1 Nitrososphaerota archaeon | reverse complement strand
TCGACCACCTCCTTGATCCTGGCGACCTTCAGCCCGATCTCCTTGAGGAAGCCGAGCCTCTTCAGGGCCTCCCTCACCTCTCCTATCCCTTCGGCCTTCAGGATCACGCCGTCGACCCCGATCTCCAAGACGCCGTAAAGCGCCTCCACCTCTTCTATCGAGTTCGCCTTCGCGTACAGCTTGCTCCTCCCCTTCAGCTCGGAGATCAGGTTCTCCAGGGGTATGATCTTCCAATCCCTCGCGTCGACCACTATCACGCTGGCCCCCGCCACCGAGGCCTTTACCGCCTTCTCGTAATCTTCTTTGCCCTTTATGAAGACCGAAAACGCCACCTCCTTCCCCTTCCCTTTAAGCCTAGGTATCTCGTCCATCGAGCTTGTGAGCACCAAGTCGGCATCCTCGTCTCTCCAGATCCTCTTCATCCCTTCGACTTTCACCTTGGATAACGCCACCTTCACGCCGCTCTCAAGGGCCTCCTTCAGCAGCCTTTCGTCATCCGATTCTACTACGAGCTCCTTCAACCCAGCACCCCCAAAGCCTCGTCGACGCTCGCCCCTTCGAAGACTATCTTGGCCAGGGCCCTGGTCATCGCCTCGGGGTCCCTGTGCTGGAACACGTTCCTCCCGAATGTAACTCCAGCCGCACCGGCCTCCATCGCCCCCTTCGCCATCTCGAGCACCTCCCTGTCGCTGTTGGCCTTCGGCCCCCCGGCTATGACGACCGGGACCGGGCAGCCCTTCACGACCCGCTTGAACGTATCGGGGTCCCCCGTGTAAACCGTCTTGACCAGGTCGGCACCGAGCTCTGCCCCTATCCTGGCGGCATGGGCTACGACCTCGGGATCCATCGGGTCTTCGACCTTCTCGCCTCTGGGATACATCATCGCTATAAGGGGCATGCCCCACTCGTCACATTCATCGGCGAGGAGGCCCAGATCCTCGAGCATCCTGGGCTCCTCCCTGTTGCCCACGTTTACATGGGCCGAGACCGCATCAGCCCCTATCCTGACCGCCTCCTCCACGCCCCCGACCAAAACCTTGAGGTTCGGGTAAGGGCCCAATGAGGTGCTCGCGGATACGTGCATGATCAGCCCTATCCTAGGTATCTCTGGCATGTTCCTCAGGATGCCCTTGTGGAGGATCACGGCGGTGGCCCCTCCCCTAGATACCTTCTTGATCGTCTCGTAGATCTCGACGATGCCTTCGATCGGTCCGCTGGTCACCCCGTGATCCATGGGCACGCAGAGCATCTTGCCCTCTCTCGTTATCCTAGAGAGCCTTATCCCCTTCCAGGCCTTCATCCCCAACCGCTTCACCCCTTTCTATTTAAATCGATCTCGAATGGCAACGCTTCCTTGAGGAGCTTCAGGACCTTATCGAGCTCCTCCCTCCTCACGAAGAGCCTTATCGAAGAGCTTATCGTGATCAGCCCGTAGACGTTTATCCCCTCCCTCGCCAGGGGCTGGGTTACCCTCTGTATCATGCCAGGGCTCGTCTCCAGGCTCGAACCCTTCACGGTCACCGAGCACAGCCCTTCGAAGAAGCTCACGGCCTTCCCATGGCCCTTCTTCACGCTCTCCCTGTGGATCAGGTCCATGAGCCCCTTTCCCCCGCTCAGGTACAGTATGACCGCCTTCGGGTCCATGGTCAGGGAATGGATCTTCCCCCCTTCCTCCCTCACCTTTTCTATCAGCCTCTCCATCCCCTCACCGCTAGCCCCGACTATCGTCGCCATGGTTATGGGGCCACGCTCGACCTCGATCCTCAGCCTCACGCTCCCGCCTTCTATCACGGTCCCCTTGGCGTATTCGTCCAGGCTGGCTATCCTTATCCTCATCCCCTCCTTTTTGTAGGCGAGGGCCTTCGCGTGCAGGAACTCGGCCCCACCGGAGCTCAGCATGAGCGCCTCCTCGGAGTCGAGCTCGCTTATCGGGATCGGGTCCCTCACCTTATCCGGGTCGCTGGAGAAGATGCCCACATCCTTGAGCAGGACGACCTCCTTCGCATCTAGGGCGTTCCCCAGCACGACCGCCGTAGTATCGCTCCCTCCCCTCCCCAGGGTCGTTATCTTTCCATCCCTCGACTTCCCAACGAAGCCACAGATGATCGGGACCTTCCCCCCTTCTATCAAGGGGAGGAGCTTCCTTCTGGCGAGCTCCCTGGTCTCTTCTAGAATCGGATTCGCGTTCAGGTGCCTGCCGTCGGTTATCAAAGGCCAATCTTCGGAGTCGGGGTCTATGAACTTCGCATCCACCCCCTTCGCCATCAGGGCATCTGCGAACAGCCTCGCGCTGGTCCTCTCGCCCATGGAAAGGACTTCGTCGAGCAGATCGGGCGGGGTGTTCGGGTTTATCTTCTTCGAGAGGCTCAGCAGCTCGTCGGTAACCCCTTTCAGGGCGGAGACCACGACGCAGACCCCGTATCCCTTCTCTAGGCACCTCAGGACGACCGAAGCGGCCTTGCTTATCCCCTCGCCGCCTTGAAGGACCGATCCCCCGAACTTCAGGACCAGGATGTCCTTCATCCCTTCCGCTCTACCGCCTTCCGAAAAATCGATCGCCCCTCAACCTCTCACTTCCCTTTCATCGGTTAAGAAGGTTTTAAGCTTTTTCCGATAGGGCATCGAAGGTCACGAGGCCCCTCAGCTCCTCCTTCAGCCTGGCTATCGGGACCCTCACCTGCTCCATGGTGTCCCTATCCCTAAGGGTTACGGTATCGTCCTTGAGCGTCTGGTAGTCGATGGTTATGCACACCGGCGTCCCTATCTCGTCCATCCTCCTATACCTCCTCCCTATGCTCCCCGATTCGTCATAAAAGGCGTCGAAGTCGAGCTTAAGCCTTTCATAGACCTCCTTCGCCTTCAGATCGAGCCCGTCCCTCCTCATCAAGGGGAAGACCCCGACCTGAATCGGTGCGAGGTAGGGCTTTAGCTTCAGCACGTCCCTCTCCCCTTCCCTGCTCATCGAGTGCTCTAGGATGCAGTAGAGGCTCCTGTCGACGCCCATCGAAAGCTCGAACACGTGAGGTATGACCCTCTCCCCGCCGTCTAGGACGGCCATATCCTCCCCGCTTAACTTCCCGTGCCTCGATAGGTCGTAGTCGGTCCTGTAGTTGCAGGCTACCAGCTCGATCCAGCCCAGGCTCGTTTCCACCTCGAAGTCGAACGCTATCCCGGCGTAGAAGGCCTTCTCGTCTTCGGGTAGCTTCCTGAACCTAGATCTCTTCATGTCTATGCCGGTTTTACCGTAAAATTCATGGAGCAAACCCAAGTAATACGCTATGAGCTTGTTCGGGACGTATCCCTTCGAGTAGGCCTGCTGGCAGGTCAGCTCGACCGCATCCTTATCCATCAGTATGAGCTCCTCGTCCTTTACCCTATCGAACTTCTCGAATTCGTCGGCCCTGTTCTTGTTGAAGAACACCTCGATCTCGGCCTGATAGAACTCCCTGAGCCTCATCAAACCTTGCCTGGGGGATATCTCGTTCCTGAAGCTCTTCCCGTACTGGGCGAAGGCTATGGGTAGCTTGCCCCTCAGCACCTTGTAGAACCTGGGGAAGTCGACGAATATGCTCTGGCAGGTCTCGGGCCTCAGGTACGCCGGCGTTCTAGAGGGCCCTATCCCGAGTTCGAACATCATGTTGAACCTGCTCACCTTTCCGAGCTCCCCGCCACAGGAGGGGCACCTTATGCCGTTCTCCTCTATCAATTCGTCGAGCTTCTCGTTCGGCATCCGTTCGGGGACCAACATGTTCAGCCTTTCGGATATGAGCTTATCAGCCCTGAATATCGAGCCACACTTCTTGCACGACACGATCGGATCGGAGAAGCTCTCCAGGTGGCCGGAAGCGACGAACACGCTCTTTGACATGACTTGGCTACCGTCTAT
>JAGGXQ010000006.1 GCA_021162925.1 Nitrososphaerota archaeon | reverse complement strand
GTATTCGACCTTGACGTAATCCTCCCCAACGTCCTCTAGGTCGAGGCCCAGGTATGGGAGCTTTCGAGGAGCTCCTCCTTCCCCATCCCCAATCTGGGGAGTATCTTGTCGAACCTCCCCAGATTGGGGATGGGGAAGGAGGAGCTCCTCGAAAAGCTCCCATACCTGGGCCTCGACCTAGAGGACGTTGGGGAGGATTACGTCAAGGTCGAATACAACCCGAACAGGCCCGACTACTCGACCCGCTGGGGGATAGAGAGGGGGCTGAAGGGCCTGCTCGGGATCGAGGTCGGCATGCCAAAGTTCGAGGTGAAGAGGAGCGGGATCAAGGTGCTGGTAGATGAAAGGGTTTCTTCGGTCAGGCCCTACATCCTCTGCGTGGTTGCTAAGGGCTTGAAGCTGGACGACGAAGCGATAAAGCAGCTCATAGGGATGCAGGAGGACCTTCACGAGGGCTTGGGTAGGGGCAGGAGGAAGGTATCGATAGGCCTGCACGACCTAGATGCGATAAAGCCCCCGCTCACCTACACGCTCAAGGGCCCGTCGTTCAGGTTCAGGCCCCTAGATGCCGAGAGGGATATGAGCGTGGAGGAGGTTTTGAGGGAGACCGAGGTGGGGAGGAGGTATGGCTACATAGTGGAGGGGAAGGGATACCCGATGCTCCTAGACTCGAAGGGAGGGGTCCTCGCCTTCCCACCCATCGTGAACGGAGATATGACCAGGGTGAGCGAAGATACCAGGAACCTGTTCGTCGACGTGACGGGGACGGATATGAGGCTGGTCGAGGACGTGGTCTCGATAATAGCCGCAACCCTCTCGGAGATCGCGGAAGAGCTATGCGGGGTCGAGGTGGTCTACGGGGATCGAAGGGTCTTCATGCCGGACATGAAGCCGATCCGGATGGAGGTCGAGCTGGAGCCTTTGACGGATTTGCTGGGGCTCAAGCTATCCCCGGAAGAGGCCGTCGAATGCCTGAGGAGGTGCAGGATCGACGCCACCGCCTCTAAGGGCTCCCTGAAGCTCGAAATACCCAGATACAGGATCGACGTAATGCACCCGGTCGACATAGCCGAGGAGATCATGCTCGGCTACGGGGTCTACAGGCTCACGCCGAAGTTGCCCAGGTTCAAGGGATCGGGCTCGAAGGATGCGAAGCTGAAGCTCTTGGACGAATTCAGGGAGGCCATGATAGGGCTGGGGATGATCGAGGTCGTGAACTTCTCCCTCTTGAGCGGTAGGGCGCTCTACGATTACATGAACAGGGGCGGTAAGGGGCTCAGGGTCGAGAACCCGAAGAGCTCGGAATACGAGGCGCTCAGGGACATGCTCCTCCCCTCCCTGCTGTTAACCCTGGCCAGGAACCTGGACGAGGAGTACCCCCAGAAGATATTCGAGGTGGGGAGGGTCTTCGACGGCGGCGAATCGTACCACCTTTCGGCGTGCATAGCCAGCTCCGACACCGATTACACCGACATCAAGTCCCACCTGACTTCCCTGATCCGCAACACCATGGGGATCGATCCCGAAACCGAGGGCCTGGAGCTCCCCTTCATGATACCCGGGAGGTCGGCTTCCGTCAAGGTGGGTGGCGAAGAGGTCGGCTTCTTGGGCGAGGTTGGGCCCGACGTGCTCGAAAGGTTCGGGCTCAGGGTCCCCGTCTCGGCCTTCGAGCTCGACCTGGAGCCCTTGGTAAAGCTTTTAGGCCTAGAATCTTAAAGATGATCGCACCACCGAAGGGGCACGCAAGACGGCGGCGTGTGATGGGTGAGCACGCTTGCAACCCATGCGTGCTACAGGTGGTGCGATAACTTTTTAACCCATTTCGGCTTCAGGGAATCCGAGTGAGGTACGACGAATCGCTCGTGGAGCTCATGGACATGATAGCTACTCTGAACTCTGAAGTCGAGGATGGGGCCTTGGTCGTCGTCGAGGGGAAGAGGGATTCGGAGGTGCTCAAGATGCTCGGGCTCAAAGGGGAGCCCTTCACGCTCTGCCAGAAGGGCATGGAGAGGTTGCTGACCCGATGCGTAAAGCACACTAGGGTCATCCTGATGCTCGACGCCGATAGGGAGGGGGAGAGGATGGCCAAGAGGGTCAGGAAGGTCTTGGAGAAGCACGTCAGGGTCGAGGACTACTCGAGGCGGATCCTCCGCATCACCAAGGGCCAGGTGAGGCACGTAGAGGAGCTGAAGTCCTTCGGATGGTTGAGATGAAGATAGTTCCCTTGGCTTCGGAGAGCCTAGGGGTCAGATCCATGGCCATATACGTGGAGACTGACGACGTTGGGATCCTGTTCGACGCCGGGGCCAGCCTGGCACCTAGGTTCGGCCTGATGCCTCACCCTTTCGAGTACAGGGCCTTGAGGGAGGCGAGGGAGAGGATAAGGGCCTACTCCGAGAAGGCGGAGGTGATCACGCTCTCCCACTACCACTTCGACCACTACACCCCGACCTGGGACGAGCCCGACGGCAGGTGGACGTGGGGTAGCATGGAAGAAGCCAGGGCCATATACAAAGGGAAGCTACTCCTGGCCAAGGATAGGAACAGGGACATAAACGCGAGCCAGAGGAGGAGGGCGTACGTATTCGAAAAGAGGATCACGTGGCTCGTGGAGGGCCTCGAGTACTGCGACGGGAAGGCATACGAATTCGGCGGCTCTAGGCTGGTCGTGAGCGCCCCCATGCCTCACGGGGACGAGGGCTCCAGGCTGGGGTTCGTGCTCTTCTTCACCCTGACCGACGGAAACGAGACCTTCATGTTCTGCCCCGATACCCAGGGGCCCGTATCGGAAAGGGCGAAGAGGTACATCCTGGAGGTGAGGCCGGACTTCCTGGCGATAGGGGGGCCGCCGATCTACCTCGCCCCCAGCAAGATACCGCAGGAGGTCGTCGAGAAGGGGCTGAACAACCTGAAGGAGCTGGCCTCCGAGATCGGGTTGATGCTCGTCGAGCACCACATGCTAAGGGACGAGAGGGCCCTAGAACTCATCGAGGAGCTCAAGAGGTGGGCGAGGTCTAACGGAAACGAGGTGAGCACCTACGCCGAGTTCCTTGGCAGGAAGGACGAGCTCCTGGAGGCGAGGAGGCAGAGGCTCTACGAGGAGCACCCACCGAGCGACGAGTTCATCTCTTGGGCCGAGAGGAGGGAGAGGTCCCCTCCCCCGCTCTAGGCTTGATGAGCTTCCTGTATATGTGCCCGCACTCCAGGCAGGTTATGGTCAAGGCCCTGTAGGAGCTCCCCGATATCCTAACCCTCGCGTTTATCCCCGGGACTATGAAGGTCTTGCAACCCTTACAGAAGAGCATCCTGTACTTGAAGGGCATCCTCACCCTGTACTTCATCGAAAGCCTCCTGGCAAGCTCCGCCTGCCTCTTCGCGAGCTCGAGGTCCTTGCTGGCCCATCTGAGGGCGCACTCCATCAGGAGCTCTATCCTCTGCCTCGCCAGGTCCCTTACACGTACTCCAACCACTTCCTATACCTCTCCTCCTCCCCCCTTACCGCCCTGTAGTAGGCATCCCTTACCTTCTTGGTGATCTCGCCCGGCCTCCCATCCCCTATCCTTATGCCGTCGACCTCGACTATCGGGGTTATCTCCACGGCCGTGCCGGCGAAGAAGAGCTCGTCGGCCGTGTAAAGCTCGTCCCTCAACACTTCCCTCTCGGAGACCTCCAGCCCCATATCCCTCGCAAGCTCGATCACCGTGTCCCTGGTTATCCCAGGCAGGATGCAGGAGGATAGGGAAGGGGTTATGAGCCCGCCGTCCTTGACCAAAAAGACGTTCTCCCCGGGTCCCTCGGCCACGTATCCGTCCTGGTTCAGCATTATCGCCTCGTCATATCCGGCCAACGAAGCCTCCCTGCTCGCCAGCATCGAGTTGACGTAGTGCCCGGAGCACTTGACCATCGGCATGAGCGTCTCCCTGGAGATCCTCCTCCAGCTCGAAACCATCACCCTGACCCCGTTGACGCTCGCCTCCCCTAGGTACTTGCCCCACTCCCAAGCGGCTATCGCTACATCGACCCCGCACCCCTTCGGCCTCACGCCCATCTCTCCGTATCCGAAGAAGGCTATCGGCCTTATGTAGCAAGAGCTCAACCCGTTGGCCCTTATCAGCTCCTTCGTCGCCCCTACGAGCTCCTCGACGCCGTAGGGCATCTCGATGCCGTAGAGCCTGGTCCCGTTGAGCATACGCCTGAAGTGATCCCTGGGGCGGAAGATCGCGGGGCCCTGGGGGGTTTCGTAGCACCTTAAACCCTCGAACACCCCGGTCCCGTAGTGGAGCGCATGAGAGAGCACGTGGACCTTCGCCTCCTTCCAGGGGACCAGTTCCCCGTTGAGCCATATGTACTTGGCCTCTCGCATGTGAGTACCTCTCAAGCAGCAAATAAAAACCTTAACAACCAAGAAGGGCACGTGGGCGTGATAAAGGGGCTGGATGGGCTGGTCGAGAGGGGGGTAAGCGAGGGGGATAGGAGGGCGAGGAGGGTGGCCCTGGAGTCCCTGGATGAGGCATTCGAGATGGTCGATCCGTACAAGCTGCTGAGGTCGAGGGTCAGGAGGGAGGGGGACAGGCTGATCGTTAAAGGGCGCGTCTACGATCTCGCCAGCTACGGGCGGGTCCTGGTGGTCGGGTTCGGGAAGGCCGGCTCCCTGATGGCAAAGGCCCTCGAAGACATCCTAGGGGGTAGGATAGATGGGGGACTCGTGAACGTGCCCTACGGGACCTCTTTAAGGCTGGAGAGGATAGAGCTCAACGAGGCGGGGCATCCGAAGCCCGATGAAAATGGGCTGAAGGGGGCGAAGCGCATCCTGGAGCTCGTGTCCAACCTCTCGGAGAGGGATCTGGTCCTGGTGCTCATATCCGGGGGTGGGTCGAGCCTCCTGCCCTTGCCCGCCGATGGGATAACCTTGGAGGAGAAGGGGGAGCTCTCGATGGAGCTCATGAAGAGGGGGGCCGACATAAGGGAGCTGAACACGGTCAGGAAGCACCTCTCGATGGTGAAGGGGGGATGGCTGGCGAAGAGGGCGAAGCCCGCGAAGGTCGTCTCCCTGATCATGTCGGACGTGGTCGCCGATCCCCTGGACGTGATAGCCTCCGGGCCCACGGTCGGGGATAAGAGCACCTTCGAAGACGCCTTCAAAGTCCTGAAGAAGTACGGGCTCTGGGACGAGGTCAGCCCTTCGGTAAGGAGGAGGATAGAGAGGGGGCTCGAGGGCCTAGAGGCCGAGACGCCGAAGCCCTGGGACGAAGACATAAAGAGGGTCGACAATATTTTGATCGGGAACAACGAGCTGATCTGCAAGGCCCTGTGCTCGGCCCTCGAAAGGAGGGGGGTGAAGTGCGAGTACCTAACGTCGTGCCTGGAGGGAGAGGCGAGGGAGGCGGGGAAGTTCGTCTCGTCTCTGATCCAGCAGTTGGGCCTGAGCGGCAGGCATGGAGTAGCCTACGTCCTCGGAGGGGAGACGACCGTAACGGTCAGGGGTAGCGGGGTGGGAGGGAGGAACCAGGAGCTCGCCCTGGCTTCGGCTTTCAAGCTCGACGGGATCGACTCCTGCCTGGTCGTATCGGTCGGTAGCGACGGGATAGACGGGGTGAGCGAAGCCGCTGGCGCGTTGGCCGATGGGACGACCCTGAAGAGGGCCAAGGAGCTCGGCCTCGATCCCCTAGCCTACCTATCGAACAACGACAGCTACGCCTTCTTTTCCAAGCTGGGGGATGTGATAATCACGGGGCCGACGGGGAACAACCTCAACGACGTGATCCTGGCGCTCAGGCTCTAGACCCCTAGGAGCTGGACGTGGACCCTCCTGTGCCTGGGCCTGACGTCGAGCTCTATGAAGACTATCTGCTGCCAGGTCCCTAGGATGAGCCTCCCATCCTTGAAGGGGACGGTGAGGCTCGGGCCTATCAGCGAAGCCCTTACGTGCGAGTGGCCGTTGTAGTCGTGCCACGTCTCATGGTGGTGGTAGTATATCTCCTTCGGGGCTATGCGCTCGAGCATGGCCGGGAAGTCCTTCTTCAGGCCGGGCTCGTACTCTATGGTGGTCACGGCAGCGGTGGAGCCTATCACGAACACGTTGGCCAGCCCTTCCTTAAGCCCAGAGCTGGATACGACGCCCTGGACCTCTTCGGTTATATCGAGCATGTCGAGCTCCCCCTTCGTCTCGAACTCCAGGGTTTCGCAGAAGGTCCTCATGGCCTAGCTTGGGCCATCGGGCTTATAAGTGGACCGGGTGGGATTCGAACCCACGACCACCCGAGTGCAAGTCGGGCATTCTACCGCTGAACTACCGGCCCTTGAGTTTATGCCGGACTTCGATATTTTAGCTTTAAGCCGGATCGCTTCGGGGCGTGGGCTTTAAAACGGTCGGGGATCAAATCAGGTCCGAGGCACGTTACGGATGAAAAAATAGCAACCGCGTCGGAGCCCATTTTAACAGAATTTTATCGGTCAGGGGGACCCGTGAGATCGGGGTAAGCTAATAAATCGACGGTCCAAGCCTTTGGTAGATGGCCAGCTTGAGGAGGGGCGTGTTCGGGAAGCGGGGGAAGAGGCTTGAAGGCATCCTGGAGCTAAACGACGGGGACTTCGAGAGGGTGATAAGGGATCGAGAGCTGGCCCTGGTGGACTTCTGGGCCGAGTGGTGCGCCCCCTGCATGCTCCTGGAGCCGATAATGGAGGAGCTCCACGACAGGTATGGGGAGAGGGTCGCCTTCTACAGGCTCAACGTCGACGAGAGCCCGATGACGGCATCTAGGTACAGGGTGATGAGCCTGCCGACCCTGATGCTCTTCAGGAAGGGGGTCCCCATCGGCATGCTGGTCGGGGCGATGCCCAAGGAGCGCATAGAGGAGTGGCTGAAGGGCCACCTTTGACTACTCTACCTTTATCGGGTAGCGCCTCCGCTTCTTCTTGAGCAGGACCTTCAAGACCCCCTGCCTGAAGAACGCCCTGGCGCTCTCCGGGTCTATCCTGGCCGGAAGGGTCACCGACTTCCTGAACCTATCGAACTCACGCTCGTGGGCGCCCCACCTCACCCCCTTCCTCATCCTGGCCTCAAGCTCCAGCGTCTCCTCGGTGACCTCGAGCCTTATGTCCTCCTTCCCGACCACGTAGGGCAGATCGACGGTTACTACTACCTCGTCGTCCCTGTCCTCTATGTTGACGAGCGGCTCTAGGCAACCCTCCTCGAGCCCCCAACTGGAGAGCTCTTCGAAGATCCTTTCGAATTCGTCGAATACCCCGTCCAAACCCATCACCCGTACATGAGGGGCATCTCCTTCTCGAGCGGCTTGCCCATCCTCTTCATCGAAGCCTGCGCCTGCCTCATCAGATCCCTCGCCTTCATCCTTATCTCGTCCGACTTCTCCAGCAAGGGGGTCGTGTCTATCCTTATGCCCGTGAGCTTGCTCAGGGCCTCTAGGGAGCTCGCCGCGGCGCCGGGATCCGGGTAGTTGAGGAAGGATTGGGATATTATGGCGAGGGACCTCAGCCCCCTCCTAGAGCACTCCCTCATGGTGAGCGC
>JAGGXQ010000138.1 GCA_021162925.1 Nitrososphaerota archaeon | reverse complement strand
GTCGTAGACCCCCCTCCCCACCCCCCACAAGGGCGAGAGCATGTCGATCCCGGCCTCGGAGCAGGCCCTCTCGAACTCCCTCCTCTGGTAGCTCGAGCCTATCCCCCCGGTTATGAGCAGATCGGCGTCTAGGCCCCTTAGCGCCTCGACCAGGGCTTCAACCTCGGCCCCCTTCCTCGCCCTCCCCTTGACCAACCTTATCCTAGTAGACCGGGCTATCAGGTCGAGGACGTGTAGGTTGTGGGTATGGTAGAGCATGCTCTCCCCATCTTCGGGGAGCATGACGAGCATGTACCTTATATCTACGCCCATCTCCTTCGCTACGTGCATGGCGAGGATCGAGTCCTTACCCCCGGAGGTGAGGGCGACGCCTTTCACGCTCCTACCTTCACCCGCCCTTTAAAATCCTTTGTGTAAAGCTTAAATCGTCGATCCCCCCTTCCTTAAACGAGGTGATGGGTCATCCCCGACGGCTATAGGATCGTCCTGAGCGCCGACAGATCCTTGAGCACCGAGTTCAGGGGGATAGCGATGTTCGGCTTCTTCACCTGCGCCCCCATGGAATCGGTATCGGAGTTCCTCTACGATCACCTGTTCGCACCCTACGTCGAAGCCCTGCCGAATGGGGAGGCCAAGTACGCCCAGTACGGGCTCAGGAAGGTGGAGGCGTCCCTGCTCAGGGAGTTCAGGAGGGATGAAGTGATAGTCGGCCATCCGGAGTACATGGAGAAGCTGATAGGCCCGAAGACCGAAGTCGTCGGGCTCAACGTGATGGATCCGTTGGGGATAGGGCCCGTGACCACCTCGTTCGCCTTCGGGACCTGGGTCACCCCGTTCAACAGGGTGAAGTTCAGGAAGTTCGTCGATCGGATAAACAGGATAAGGAGGGAGAACGGGTACAAGTTCAAGCTGGTCGTCGGAGGGGGCGGGGCATGGCAGCTCTTGGATGAAAGGAAGAGGGAGGAGCTGGGGATAGATCACGTCGTCCTAGGAGAAGCGGATGCGGACGCCCCTAGGGCCTTCAGGGAGATAATGGACGGCTCCGCGAAGGAGGTGATAAGGATGAAGCCCCCTAGGGTCGAGGAGATACCCGACATAGTGAAGCCGAGCATAAACTCGCTCATAGAGGTCATGAGGGGTTGCGGGAGGAACTGCAGGTTCTGCGACCCGAACACCAGGAGGGCCAGGTACATGCCCCTGGACAAGATAAAGCGAGAGGCGATGGTGAACCTGAGGGGAGGGCACAAGAGCGTCTGGATGCACTCGGAGGACGTGCTCCTTTACATGCTCGAAGACAGGAAGAACTTCTACCCGAACAGGGATGCGGTCGTCGAGCTTTACAGGGAGGTTGGGTCCCTGCCGGGGGTCAAGAAGTTCGGGGCAACCCACCTCTCCCTTTCGGCCGTGGCGGCGGACGAGGAGCTCATACCCAAGCTCTCCAAGATCCTCGGGACGCGCCCCGACAGGTGGGTCGGCGTCCAGCCGGGCATAGAGACCGGCAGCCCGGAGCTGCTCAAGAGGCACATGGCGAACAAGGTGAAGCCGTTCAGCGTCTACGAGTGGCCCGACGTGGTTAGGGAGGCGATAAGGATATTGAACGAGAACTACTGGGAGGCTGTCTCGACCCTCATAGTCGGCCTCCCTGGAGAGACCCCCGAGGACACCCAGGAAACGATAGAGCTCGTGAAGACCCTAGACGACACTCATAGCGTCCTGGCCCCCCTGTTCTTCGTCCCGATGGGCGAGCTGAGGGATCAGAAGTACTTCACGGTCGACTTCATAACCGAGAAGCAGTGGGAGCTCATCTACGTGACCTGGAAGCACAACCTGAAGGAGTACAACTACGGGGTGATGAAGGCCACCCAACACCTGAACTTCATCATGAGGGCCATCCTTTGGGTGCTAACGAAGTGGGGCTCCAGGGTCATCCTGGGTTTCCTGAGGGACTTCGGGAAGAAGCACTTCGGGATTTACTTGGATTAATTTCAAGCTTTCCTTTTCTCGATGGATAGAACCGTCTCTAAGATGAAGTTTTTGTCAAATTTTATTTATCTCGTAAAATATAAATATTTTCATCTGAAATAATTAAACGGTGGAGTGAGAGGTGCCGGCCAAAAAGGCAAAGAAGTCCAAGTCCAAGAAGACGACCTCTAAGACTTCTAAGAAGAAGACGAAGTCAAAGAAGAAGACCACGAAGAAGAAGTCCGCGAAAAAGAAGACCAAGAAGAAGTAATGGTAAAGCCCTCCTTATTTTTGTTTAGGGCAAAGAAGTTTATTCATTAGGGTCTTCCTCTCATTTGTTGGATGGATAGTCCCGCCAAAAACTTATATACCCCCTCGAGATCGGGGCAACATGGATCGGCTAAAGCTCCTGATCCCGATCTTGCTGCTGATGCTCCTGACCCCCGCCCTTGCGGTAGATTCCAGAACGGTCACCGACGATCTCGGTAGGAACGTAACCATAACCGGGGTCCCGAACAGGATAGTCTGCATATGCCCCTCCTGCACGGAGATAGCTTACTCTTTGGGCCTAGGCGATAAAGTGGTAGGGGTCGACAGGTACTCCGACTACCCCCCTGAAGTGGTCGAGAAGCAGCTCATAGGGAGCTGCTGGAAGCCGGACCCCGAGGAGGTGGCATCCCTGAAGCCGGATTTGGTCATCATGTACTCTTTCATGGGCAAAGGCGATCCATCGGTCAAGCAGTTGGAGGATGCGGGGCTCACCGTAATAGCCCTCCACCCCGGAAACCT
>JAGGXQ010000025.1 GCA_021162925.1 Nitrososphaerota archaeon | reverse complement strand
TCCTTGAGGACGAATATCAGATCGAACCTGGTGAGCAGGGGTATCGGCAGGTTCACGTTCTCGTATATGTTCTTGAACTTGTCGTACTTGCCGAAGATCGGGTTGGCAGCGGCTAGGATCGACGTTCTCGCGTTCAGGGTAGCAACTATCCCTCCCTTGGCTACGCTTACGGTCTGCTGCTCCATGACCTCGTGGAGGGCCCCCCTGTCTTCGGGCCTCATCTTGTCGAACTCGTCTATACATGCGATCCCCTGATCCGCGAGCACGGTGGCCCCGGCTTCGAGCATCATCATCCCCGACTTCTCCTTGACCACCGCGGCGGTTATCCCAGCGGCCGTAGAGCCCTTCCCGGATGTGTATATCGCCCTAGGTGCGAGCCTGGCGACGGCCTTCAGCATCTCGCTCTTCGAAGTCCCCGGATCGCCGACTAGGAGTATGTTTATGTCCCCCCTTATGGTAGTACCATCCGGAAGGGTCGTCCTAGGGGCACCCACTATCTGGAGCAGGAGGGCCTCCTTCTGGGTCCTGTAGCCCTGAATGGCCGGGGCGAACGAGCTTATCAACTTCTCATAAGCGTCCTTCTCCTTCGAGAACTCCTTTATCCTCCTTATGTCCTCCTTGCTCAGCTTGAGCCTCTCCGGCTCCTTCCCTAGGACTTCTATATAGTTCGCCTTCAGCCTCACCCTGAAGGTCCTGAACTTCCCCATCTCCGGCTCCGCCTTGACCACCGCACTTATGGATACCCTGTCCCCGGGCCTAACCGTGTTCACCAGATCGAAGTACAAGTCCACGTCATAGGCCTGAGGTAGCTGTCCGGGTGGCACGTCCTCGGGGAGCTCCTGAATCCTTATCAGCTGGTAGTCGACGAACTCGCTCTCCTTAACGTCGAGCTGGAACCCCTTCGTGGCGTTACAGACCGGGCACTTAAGGGGCTTCTTAAGGGAGAAGCCCTCGCCCTGCTCGACGGTTATCTTATGCCCATTCCTGCACCTGAAGACCGCGAGCTGGAGGAGGGGCTTGAGCTCCGAGACCCTTACGACCATCCCGACCACGTTCACGAGCCTGTTCAGGTGCTTGGTGGAGAGCTCCCTCAGGTGTATCTTCTCGGGGAGGCCCTTGACCCTAACCCTCAGCTCCTTCCTGACCTTCTCGGCATAACCCTGATCCACATCCTTCAGGCACCTGTAGCAAGCCTCTTCGAAGAGGGGGAGGACCCTCTCCGGCTCCTTCAGCAGGAGCGCCGCCAAGTCTACGTCGAAGCTTGAGAGGTCCCCGTAATCCAAGATCAGGGACTTGGATCCCTCGACCACCATCTCCGAAAGCGCTTCCCTGTACTTTTCCCTCCCGGAGCCATCGACGAAACTCTTCAGGAAGCCCTCGAACATGTCGGTGAGCTTTTCATCCGATAGATCCATCAGGCTCAAACCCTCATCACCTCCTTCCACCTGCCTACGGCCTCGGATATGAACGAGAAGAGCATCCTCTCCTCCAGCCCCATCTTTTCCTTCGGGCCCTCGCTACCCGGCATGAGACCAGCAAGCCTGGTGACCTTGCCGGCCCTTATGGTGACCAGATCCTTGTACCTGACGGCTAGGGGGCCTCCCCTCTTAAGCTCCCTCCTGAGCCTCGTCAGAAACAAAGGATCTAGGGTCGAGAGCTGGAACTCCCCCTGAAGCCTCTCCCTGCTCAGGGCCTTAAAGAGCTCGGTGGATAGGTCCAGATCCCTCAACTCGGCGAAACCCTCGTCCCTCAGGATCTCCGCGAGCCAGAATGGGAGGTCCACCACGCTACCCTCCTTAAGGCCCTTTTCTAGGTTCGGGAGGGAGACGGGTGGGACATCTCCCTTTATTTCGACCTTTACGGTCGATAGCATAAGCCCTAGGGTGGGGACGCCATCCCAAAGCCTGGCGATCCTATCCATGTCCGACAGCAAGCTGTAAACGTTTAGATCGCTTGGTATAAAAAGGCTAGCACCACCATGGGAAACCTTTTTGTAAGCGGATTTTCATTCCAGAAGGGGTCAGAGTTGGAGCTAAGGGAGCTTATGTGGATCGAGAAGTACAGGCCGAAGACCCTAGACGAAGTCATCGATCAGGAGCACGTGGTGAGCAGGCTCAAGAAGCTCCTCGAAACCCCCGAGGAGATGCCCCATCTGCTCTTCGCGGGCCCCCCAGGGACGGGGAAGACGACCGTTGCGCTATGCATAGCGAGGCAGCTCTTGGGAGAGAGGTGGGGGGACTACACGCTGGAGATGAACGCATCCGTAACCCCGGACACTCCCATTTTGGTAAGGGAGGAAGGGAGGATCGGGCTTAAGAGCATGGAGGAGCTGGCCAGGGCTTACTTCAAGGGAGGGAAGTACGCCTACCCTAGGGGGTTGGAGGTCCTTTCGGTGGATAAGAGCCTGAGGATTCGCTTTATGCCCGTGAGGAACATATCGAGGCATAGGGTCGGGGTCATCTCCAAGCTGAAGTTCAAAGGCGGGTGCGTGAAGACAACTTTGGACCACTCGGTCATGGTCATAGGGGAGGATGGAATGCCGAAGGCGGTCAGGGTCTCCCAGCTGGCCGAGGGGGATAAGCTGATAACCTTCTCGTCGAAGAGGTTCGGGTATTGGTCGGATGGAGGGGAGCTCATAACGACTTCCCCGCTTTCTAGACTGCTGAGGATGGAGAGGCCCGATCTATCGCTCAACAAGGATGTGATCTCGAAGGAAGAGGCCCGCCTCCTGCTGGGGGAGTTGGATCGTAGCGATCCTTCCCTCCACGCAAACGTCGAGAGGCTCGTCGGCTCGGAGCTATCGTCGATCACCTTGAGGGGGATAGAGCTCGAAGGGTACGAAGGGTACGTGTACGACATCTCGGTGCCTGGGAGCGAGGTGTTCTGGGGCGGAGAGCTCCCCATACTCTTGCACAACAGCGATGAGAGGGGGATAGACATGGTGAGGGAGAGGGTGAAGACCTTTGCCAGATACCTGAACGTCGGGGAGGGCATCCCATTCAGGATAATAATACTCGACGAGGCGGATGAGATGACGAGCCAAGCCCAGACCGCCTTGAGGAGGATAATGGAGGAGAGCTCGAGGATATGCAGGTTCATCCTCATAGCGAACTACTCCTCTTCGATAATAGAGCCGATCCAGAGCAGGTGCGCGATCTTCAGGTTCTCCAGGATTAAGGAAGAAGACGTGATAAGGCACCTCCGATCCATATGCAAGAAGGAAGGGATCGAGTGCACCGATGAGGGGTTGAAGTTGATATACGAAACGAGTGGTGGGGACCTGAGGCAGGCGATAAACATACTTCAAGCATCCTCGACCTTCGGCAAGGTCGATGAGGACTCGGTGGTCAAGGCCGCGGGATTGGCGGGGAAGGAGAAGGTCGGCGAGGTGGTGAGGCTGGCTTTAAAGGGTAGATTCACCGAAGCTAGGAACAGGATGATAGAGCTCCTCAGGGTCTACGGCCTTTCGGAGACCGACTTCATAAAGTACGCCGCCGAGGAGCTGTTCAAGCTCAAGCTGAAGAACGAGGACAGGATAGCCAAGCTGGTAGCGGAATACGACTACAGGCTTACGGTCGGCGCCCATCCGGACATCCAGCTAACGGCCTTCTTGGCCGAGCTCGCCAACCTATCCAAATAAACTTTTATTTTGTCGAATCCTTGAGGGTTTGGGGATTGGCGAGGATAGTCCTAACCGCCGACCACACGCTCATGAGCGATTATTGGGAGATACCCCTGCTTCCGTTCGCCGGGTGCGTCCCGGTGAATTTCATGCCCGCCTTTATATTCAACTTTATAGAAAGGCCGATACCCCACGAGCACGGAAGGGCTAAGCAGGCCCCTTACGGCCTTAGGAAGGTCGAAGCGGCGCTCCTGAAGGGCGGATACAAGAGGGAGGACGTGGTCGTCGCCCATCCTTGGCACCTCGATTATGCGATCGACGATGATACCAAGATAATCGGGGTGCACACAATGGACCCGATGGGGTTCGGGCCGGTCACCATGATGTTCACCCACGGGGGTAAGTACACGTCCTACACGAAGAAGAGGTTCATGGAGCTCATCGATGGGATCAATAGGTTGAGGAACGGAAGGTCGAAGCTTGTGGTGGGAGGGCCGGGGGCTTGGCAGATAGCCCATCTCGATGGAATGGCCGAAAGGCTCAAGGTAGATCACGTGATCATAGGGGAGGTAGAGCACAGGATTCAGGAGATATTCTCCAAGATCGAAGAAGGCGATCTCCCAGAAGTCGTCAGGATCAGGGATGCGCCTAGGGTCGACCAGATACCAGAGATAGTCGGGCCATCCTTACACGGCCTTATAGAGGTCATGAGGGGATGTGGGAGGAACTGCAGGTTCTGCGATCCGAACATGAGGAGGGCGAGGCACATGCCCATCGACAAGATCCTGAGGGAGGTGAGGGTGAACACGAGCAACGGGGTCGGCAACTGCTGGATACATAGCGAGGACATATTCCTGTACAGATTCGAGGATAGCAGGCACCTATACCCCAACAGGGATGCTGTCCTGGAGCTCTTCAGGAGGATAAGGAACGAGGAGGGGGTCACCCACGCCAACCCGACCCACGGAACCGTCGCCCCGGTGGTGGCCGATCCGATCCTCCTGAAGAAGGCCTCCGAGATCCTGAGGGCGGGCCCCACCGATTGGATAGGGATACAGCCCGGAATGGAGACGGGTAGCCCCAGGCTTATAAAGAGGTATATGGAGAGGAAGTGCCTCCCGTTCAGCCCCGAGGAGTGGCAGGAGATAATGGTGGAAGGGACTAGGATATTCAACGAGAACTACTGGTTCCCGGCCTACACGCTCATAATCGGCTTGCCGGGCGAGACCGAAGACGACACTTGGGAGACCGTTAGGCTCCTGAACAGGCTCGAAAAGCTGGACGACGTACTCGGGCCCAAGTCCCACTTCACCACGAGCCCCCTCGCCTTCGTCCCGATGGGTGCGCTGACCGGGGAGGAGTTCTTCGACATAAAAGAAATGGTGACCGAGCCAAGGTTCCAGATAATCTACAAATCCTTCAGGAGGGTGGTGAAGGAGTTCATAAGGAGCCCCATGATCATGCCGAAGATGAACCCGTTCCTCAAGCTCCTCTTAAGGGTTGCCGGTAAGTTAGGGATGAAGTACATGCTACATGCGATAGAGAAGTGGGGGATGAAGCTCGGATACGATCCGGATAAGGCCAAGGACTACAGCTTCCTGTAGACGTACTCGCTGAGTATGGAAATGGAAAGGATCGCCAGGAGGAAGACGACTTGGACCGGAAAGACCGTAAGCGAGTACCAGATCAGATACGCGAAGGAAAAGGCGCAGGAGAAGAACCCGATCAGGGGGAGCAATG
The DNA here is from genome assembly GCA_021162925.1 of Nitrososphaerota archaeon. Lineage (GTDB taxonomy): Archaea > Thermoproteota > Nitrososphaeria > Nitrososphaerales > JAGGXQ01 > JAGGXQ01. The sequence continues at coordinate 554 of JAGGXQ010000025.1, read as the reverse complement.
GATTCGAGCCGGTCTCCCTCCTCAGCCTGAAGTTCGCCAGGTTCACCAAGCCGTAGACGAGGAGGAAGAGGGAGCTCGCCATCAGGGATATCCCTTCCAAATTCAAGAGGTTCGCCAAGAAGAGGATCAATACCGTGGTGGTGAGGAGGCCGCCGGCGTGCTCCTTACCCCAGAGCCCCGAGTCGAATACGCTCGGTATCTTCCCGATCCTAGCCAGGTATCTGGCCACGTTCATTGCTCCAAACATCGTTGCGTTTATCGCCGAGCTGGTCGATAGGAGGGCTACGATGGATATGAGCAGGAAGCCGAGCCGGCCCATAAGGGGCAAGGCCGCGACCGCTAGGGCGTACTCCTTGGCCCTTGCCACCTCCTCCACCGGAAGGCAACCGACCACCGCCCCTATGAGCGTGTATATCACGATGACTACGATGACGCTGAGGTAAAGGGCCCTAGGGAGGTTTCGCTCCGGGTCCTTCATCTCCTCGACCCCGTTGCTTATCAGCCCGAACCCTTCGTAGGCCATGAATATGATCGCCCCCCCGGCCAGTATGCCC
>JAGGXQ010000132.1 GCA_021162925.1 Nitrososphaerota archaeon | reverse complement strand
TCCTGGGGAAGAAGGTGAGGGTCTACGTCCCGGAATCGGTAGGGGACGAATGCATGACGGCGCTCAGGCTCTTGGGGGCTGAAGTGGTGAGGCTACCCGTAAAGCTAACTGTAGAGGGGCTGGAGAAGGTGAAGGAAGACGCCAGGAGGGATAAGGCGGTCCACCCGAACCAGTTCGAGAACGATCTGAACTTCGAGGTTCACATGAGGTATACGGCTAGGGAGCTAGACGAGCAACTCACCTCGATAGGGCTCAGGCCCGACTGCCTGATCGGGGCCCTGGGGACGTCGGGGCACATGTCGGCCCTATCGCTATACTTCAAGTCGAAGTACGGGACCAAGGTCATAGGGGTCCAGCCTTCGAAGGGCGAAGTTATACCGGGCATGAGGAGGGTCGAGAGCGGGATGAAGTGGTACGAATGGGCGGAGTTCGACGAGCTCGTCGATGTGAGGAGGGAGGATGCCGTGAGGGGGATCGTAGAAATCGCGAGGAGGGACGGGATACTGGTAGGGATGAGCTCGGGGGCCGTATACGAGGCTTTGAAGTCCGTCGAAGGAAAAGGAACCTACGTGCTCATCTTCCCCGATTCGGGGTACAAGTATTTAGATCAGCTGAAGGATGCGGTAAGAGCATAGGTTTATTACAGATAGCTCTTTAAGCCTATGAGAATTGAGGCCGGTGGTAAAGAAGATAGTGAAGGAAGCCACTTTGATAAAGTTCATGACGATCACCGGAGGGACCGTAGCCGGCCTCTTCCTCGCTTCCATGACCGGACTTATAGCCAAGATACCGGGCCTGCTCCTGGTGATACCCGCTTTCATGAACATGAGGGGGGAGATATTCAGCTCCTTCGGGGCCAGGCTGGCCACCAAGCTCCACCTCGGGCTCGTAGAGCCGAAATACACCCCTTCTAGGTCGGTTCTGGTCAGCGCCCTATCCTACCTAGCCTTGAGCAGCTCCAGGGTCCTGATCATAACGCTCCTCGGATACATCACCTCCCTGCTCATCGGGGTCCAGTTCGATCCCCTGCTCATCCTCTCCCTGCTCTTCTTGGCCCTCCTCATATCCTTCTCGATCCTCCTCCCGTTCTCCTACCTGGCGGATGTATTCTTCTTCAGGAGGGGCTACGACCCCGAAAACATGATAGGCCCCCTGATGATGAGCTTCTCCGACATGATCTCCCTTTACTCGATAATCCTCTCGGCGTTCCTGATGGGTGTTTAGCATGGGGGAGTTCAAGAAGGTAATGCTCGAAGGAAGCATCGCCCTCACGGCCGCCCTGCTCATAGAGATGTTCGCAGGGGGGATGCTACAGAGCAAGGCGGAAGCCCTGAAGTCGCTGGCGATCATCCTGCTCTTCATACCACCAGTCGACAACTGGACCGGGACCTTGGGTGCGGTGGTGGTGGCGAGGCTCTCGACGGCCCTCCAGCTCGGCACGGTAGAGCCTTGGATGAAGGGGGAGGAGCTCCGCGACAACCTACTCGGCGTTGCCATCGTATCCCTGATAACCATGGGCTACCTGGTCGCCCTGGGCATGGGCCTATCGACTTTCGTTGGTGTGCCGGTGCCCGATCCGTTCAAGGTGTCGCTGATGGTCCTATGCTCCTGCGCCCTCTCCTCCACCCTTTCGATCCTCACTTCCCTGTTCCTATCCATGCTCACGTTCAAAATGGGGATGGACCCGAACTTGGCAGCCCTGCCGATCGTAACGGCCCTCGGAGACGTGTATGGGATAAGCTCGCTCCTGGTATTCTCCTTCGTGTTCGGATTTATATGAGCAAAAGATATAACTATAAGTAGCTGATATAAAGGTGGAGGGATCAGGGGGCGCTTGGAAGAGGAGCATCGAAGGCACAACCTTAAGGAGGTGCTGACGGAGCTAAAGGACACGACCGAGCTAATGCTCGATCTGGCCTACTCGAGCATCTTATTCGATGAGAAGTACTTCGGAGGGGAGGTGATGGAGCTCGAGGACAGGGTCGACGACCTGATCAACGAGGCCGGCGGGATCATAATATCCGCCGCAAGGGGGATGGCCGAGACCGAGGACATGGTGAGGTTGCTGAGGGTGCTGAGCATCGTGGACAAGATGGCTGAGGCGGCTTCCGACATAGCCGAGATAAAGCTCACGGGGATAGGGCTACCGTCTCACTTCTTAAAGTCGATGAACCTGCTCGAAGAAACGATAGCCGGCGTGACCATAGAGGACGGGATGAAGGTATGCGGAAAGAGCGTATCCGAGCTCGAGAACGAAACGAAGATGGTGGTTTTGGCCCTAAAGCACGAAGGGAGGTGGTCGATAAACCCGAGCGGGGATCGGATCCTCCTCGCGGGCGATAGGATTATAGTGAAGGGGCCCTTCGACGCGCTCGACGACTTCGAGGCCTACATCTACGGGAGGTCGACGATCTTCCCGCCGGAGGAGGAGCTGAACGAGCCGGAGGAGTTCAGGAGCATCAGGGAGACGATCGTGGAGATGAAGAACTACTCGGAGCTCGCGGTCGATCTCGCCTACTCCTCGATGCTCTTCAGGGATGAGGGCGTCTCGGAGGAGGTCGGGATGCTCGAATCCAGGCTGGACTCGCTGAGGAAGGAGATAGAGGAGATGGTCCTGAGGTATGCGAAGAGGATGGAAGACCCCACCCCCCTGGCAGGGGTCCTGCACATAGCCTGGTCCTGTGAGAGGGTTTCGGATGCCGCTCTGGAGCTCGCCGAATCCTCCCTAAGGAGCGAGCTCCTCTCGGCCCTCCTCTCGGAGGCGTTCGAGGAGAGCGAGGAGATCCTGACCAGGATAGAGATACCGAAGGGGAGCAGGCTCGAAGGGAAGAGCATGGCCGAGCTCGACTTGGAGGGTGAGACCGGGGCCCAGATAATAGCCATAAGAAAGGCTGGGGGGAAGAGGTGGATCTACTACCCGAAGGGAGATATACCGATAGAGGCCGGGGACGTGCTCATAATCAAGGGGGAGAAGGGGTTCATCGAAGGGTTCATGAAGGAGCTGAAGGTCTCCAAGCCCCTTTGAGCTTCATTAAAGCATAAACGAGCATCGATTTGGAAGCGTCCTCCAAGGATTCCGCAAGGGCCTCGGCCTCGGTGAGATTCGCCCCCAGGGTAATTACCCCGTGCCTCTGAAGGATGAGGGCGTTCGCCTTCTTCGCCTTCTCTTCCACCGATTCGGCGAGCTCCCTCGACCCGGGAGGGGCGAACGGCACGACCTCCACCGAACCTATTACGGAGCCTTCGACCAAAGGCTTTATCGAGACCCCCGCCATCGCCAAGCCGACGGTTATCGGGTTGTGCGCATGGACTATCGCGTTCACGTCCGGCCTCACCCTGTAGATCCGGGCGTGGGCCATCGACTCTATCGACGGCTTTCCAGAGCCCTCCAAGACCCTCAGGTCCGTGTCGAGCTTCAGCAACGAGCTAGGGGTGAGCCTGCCCTTGTGGACGCCGCTCGGGGTTATCCAGAACTCTTTGGCCGAAGGGAGCCTGGCGCTCACGTTCCCACCTAGGGCGGATACCAGGCCCCTTTCGTAGAGCTCCTTCATGACCCTGCATATCTCCTCTTTGAGCTCCGAATCCATGGGCGGGCTTGGGCGCCGAAATTTTTAACCTTTGTCGAATCTGGCCTTCCCTTCATCCGATTCATCTAGGCGGGTTGAGGGACGTCGTCTCATAGGTGGCTTAAAAATTTTATAAGAACCCTGCTATAATTGAGGAGCAGAGAAAGGGGCCGTCGTCTAGCCTGGTCTAGGATGTCAGCCTGGGGCGCTGGCGGTCGCCGGTTCAAATCCGGCCGGCCCCACCACGCCTTGCTAAACTTAAAAGAAGCCACCGCAAATCGGTTCGGATGAAGGAGCTCTACGTAGTCCAGATCGGCGAGCCCTTGGATGAGGTCGAGGTGAGGGGGCTCAGGAGGGGGGCCGGGATCTTCGGCTACGAGGTTAAGCTGGGCGAGAGGATGAAGCTCCTGGAAGGCTGGCTCGATGGGCTCAGGGGGCAGTACAACGCCGAGGCGATAGCCAGGTGGCTGGGGCGGAGGAGGGGGAAGTCGATGGCCGTGTTGAAGAGGGATCTGTTCGTAGACGGGCTCAACTTCGTCTTCGGAGTTGCCTTGCCTTGGAAGGGGGTCGCGATCCTATCGACCTACAGGCTCAGAGATAGGGATGTGAGCCTGTTCGAAGAAAGGGTCGCGAAGGAGGCCGCCCACGAGCTAGGGCACCTGCTGGGGCTCGGGCACTGCGCAAACAGGCTGTGCCTCATGAGCTTTTCGAACAGCCTGAAGGAGGTCGATGAGAAGAGGCTCTGGCTCTGCGAATCGTGCAGGGCCAAGCTCGGCCTTTAGACGTTCCGGGTCAGCGCCCCGACGAGGTTTCGGTAGTCCAGCTTGAGCTCCTCCCCCGATTTCATGTCCCTTAGCACGTAGAGGCCCTCCTCGAGCTCCCTGGGGGCTACTATCACGACGTACCTGGCCTTCTTGGAGGCCAGCTCGAGCTGCTTCCTCAGGCTCCTCCTGAACGGGTCCATCTCGCATGCTATACCATCGGCCCTAAGCCTCGAAACGAGCTTCGATGCCTCTACCTCGAGCCCCGAAGTGTAGGCGACCACGACGGTTTCTAACGCCTTCGGCGATAGACCCCTCCTCTTCAGCGAGAGGATGAGCCTATCGACCCCTCCGGCGGCTCCGGTAGCCCCCAGCTCCGGCCTCCCGAACTCCTTCATGAGCACGTCGTACCTCCCACCCCCGGCAACCGCGCCCAAGCCGGCCTCCTCTTCGTCGAATACCTCGAAGACCAACGAGTCGTAGTAGTCGAGGCCCCTGACGACCCCCATATCCAGGATCGGGTCGAGGCCCTTGCCCTTCAAAAGGTCGAAGAGGTCGAGCAGCTCCCTAGTGGGCTCGACGAACTCCCGAACCCTGTCGATGGCTTCTAGCCCTCCTTTGACCTTCGAAAGGGCCAAGACGGAATCCAGGAGCTTGGCTTCGTACCCCTTCGCCACGTACTCCTCCTTCACCTCAGATTCGCTCTTCTTGTCGAGCTTGTCTATCGCCCTCATCAGGTCTAGGACCTTTCGCCCCTCCTCGACCCCCAGGCCCCTTATGTACCCCTCGGTCATCCTCCTATCCCCTATCCTAACCTTCAGGTCGAGCCCGATCCTCCTGTGTAGCTCGTGGGTGAACTCTATGACCTCGGCGTCCGCCAGCACGTCCTTCGGGCCGAAGATCTCGACGTCCCACTGGTAGAACCACCTGTACCTGCCGTACTGGGGCTCGTCGTACCTCCAGCTAGATGAGAAGCTCGCGAGCTTGAGCGGAAGGGGCAGGCCCCTCCTAGATGCGACGTACCTGGCCATCCCGACGGTCAGATCGAACCTAAGGGCCACGTCCCTGCCGCTCTTATCCTTGAAGGCGTATATCTCATCCCTTATCGACGGGCCTCCCTTTATCTCGAGGGTCGAGAGGAACTCCAGGCTTGCTGGCTCGGTGAGCCTGAACCCGAAGAGCCTGGAGGCCGCTTTGAACTCGTCCCTGACGAACTCCATGAATTCGTAGAGCTCCGGATCTAGGTCCCTGATCCCCCTTGGGACTCCTAGCTTCACGGGTATTCGAATATCAGCATCATATTTAAATTGAACTTTAAGCCTTTGGTCAATTGGCCGCCGATTTAGGTCACGTTTTTGCACATTTGTTCGGTAATTCGTGGAGAAGTTTAAATATCCCGACATCAACCCCTTAAGGATCGAAATGAGCGATGAATGCCAGGTGTATAAAGGACTCGAGGGCATCTGCGTCAAGGAGAGCCGCATCTGCTACATAGACGGGAAGGGGAGCAGGCTTTACTACAGGGGGTATAACATAATGGACCTGGTGGAACACTCGAAGTACGAAGAGGTCGTCTACCTGCTCCTGTTCGGGGAGCTGCCGAGCAGGGAGGAGCTCGAAAGCTTCGAGAGGAAGCTCGCCTCTAAGAGGAGGCTACCGGATGGGTTAAGAGGGCTCATAAGGAGCCTTCCAAAGGATTCGGACCCCATGGACTTCTTAAGGACCACGGTATCGGCCATGTCCCTGTTCGACGATGGAGGGGATGAGACGGAGAAGGGGATAGGTCTGATCGCGAAGGCCCCCGTCATGCTCGCCGAGTTCCACAGGTACAGGAGCGGCCTCGAGCCACTCGAGCCCAGGGAAGAGTTGAGCCAGGCGGGAAACTTCCTCTACATGATGTTCGGAAAGGTCCCGGAAGGGTCCGAGGAGAGGGTCATGGACAGGGCCTTCCTCCTGCTCGCCGATCACGGCCTGTGCGCATCGACCTTCGCATCCCTGGTTACCGCATCCACCCTGGCCGACATCTACGCGTCCATAACGACGGCGATAGGGACCCTGGCCGGTCCGCTTCACGGAGGGGCGAACCTTCAAGTGCTCAAGATGCTAGAAGAGGTAGGCTCCCCGGATAGGGCCGAATCCTACGTGGAAGGGATGCTGAAGAGCGGGAAGAGGATATGGGGATTCGGGCACAGGGTCTACAAGAACTTCGATCCCAGGTATAGGGCTTTCAAGCGCATGGCTAGGGAGATGGCGGAGCTGAGGGGGAGGATGGACCTCTTTGAAACGGCGGAGAAGGTCGAGGAGGCGGCCCTTAAGAGGCTCGCGCACAAGAACATATACCCGAACGTCGACTTCTACTCCGGATTGGTATACTACTTCCTCGGCATACCTCAGGACCTCGCCATAACCATGTTCGCCATAAGCAGGATGGCAGGGTGGGTGGCGCACATACTCGAATATTGGGAGCAGAACAGGCTGATAAGGCCGAAGGCGAAGTACGTCGGCGAGCTCGACAAGAAGTACGTCCCGATAGAGGAGCGCTAACCCCTCAGCCCCTGAACTTTGGGAATGGGGGGCATGCTCCGCTTGTGCTCCGAACTCCTTACCATTTCTTCGACCCTTTCCACATCGGCCCTGGGTATGCCGAACTCCCTCGATATCTCTTCCTTCTTCATTCCGAGCTCGTGGATGCCGTAGAGGATGAGGTCGAGCCTTTCGTAAGGCATGCCGAGCTCCCCTTCGTCGGTCTGTCCAGGCCAGAGCCCCGCGGTCGGGGTCTTCCAGACTATATCCTTTGGTATGCCGAGGTACTCGGCGAGCATCCTGACCTGGGTCTTGTAGAGGTCCCCTAGCGGGAGTATGTCGACCCCGCCGTCCCCGTACTTGGTGAAGTACCCGACCAGGAGCTCGCTCTTGTTCCCAGATCCTACGACTATTCGGCCCATCACGTTTGCGTGGTAGTAGAGGAGCGCCATCCTGATCCTCGCCTTCAGGTTCCCGATGGGGATGAGTCCCCCGTCCAGCCCGCAGGCCCCGACCATGCCCGAAACTATCCCGGTTATGTCGATCACCTTGTATTCGATTCCGAGCATCCTCGCAACCCTGACGGCGTCCTCGTCTAGGGCCCCCGAAGGCATGATGAGCCCCAGAACCCTATCCCTCCCCAGGGCCATGACGGATAGCTTAGCAACCGTCGAAGAGTCCAGGCCCCCGCTCAGGCCCAAGACGACCCCCTCCTCGTACCCCCTTATGAAATCGACCAACTTTTTCGATACCTTTTCCCAATTCAGCCCGAACAGATCCTCTTTTTTGATCATTTTAGACTGCTAATTGGATTATACTTAAAAAGATTGCGCGTGTTTAAGTCGATGGCCGATCGGCAAATGCGTACGGGTTCTGGCACGGTGGGTATAGGAAAGACTTAATAGTATGTCATCCTAGGGTTGATCAAAGATGGTGAGTGGGATAGGTTCGGCCTGTCTGAGGGGCCTAGGATTCTACTTCAAGGTGAGCTGATGGGGGATATATGCCCTATCTGCGGACTCCCAAAGGAACTCTGCGTCTGCGGTGAGATAACCCAGGAGGAGACGAAGATAGTGGTCAGGCTCGAGCGCAGGAGGTGGAACAGGCCAGCCACCATAATAGAGGGGATCGATCCGAAGACCACGGACATGCGCAAGCTGGTCCACGGGCTGAGGACGAAGCTAGCGTGCGGAGGCTCCGTAAAGAACGGCCAGATAATCCTCCAGGGGGATCACAGGGAGGCGGTGAAGGAATACCTGGTAAAGATAGGCTTTAATAGCAACCTGATAGAAGTACAGTGAGTGAAGGAGAGAAAGATAAGGTGGAGGTTCAGGGCGCCGAACAGGGTTAAGCTATGCCCTGTCTGTCTGAGTCCCCTTAAGCCGCTCCCCTTGACCGGCTACATACTCCCGGAGGAGTACTACTGCCCCAAATGTGGGTACAGGGGGCATGTAGCTCTGGAGCTGGTAGACGAAGATGAGGAGTAAGATAGCCGGTATATTCTCCGCGGTCTCCCTATCGCTCAACCTATCGATCCTGGCCCTGATGCTCTTATCCTTCCCCCTTGCCATTCTGATCCTGTTCAGCGGACTTTCAAAGGCCCCGGCGGAAGGCCTCGTGCTCTACCTCTTCGGCATCCCCTTAAGCCTCGAAGCCAGGATCGATCCCGTGGTAGGGATCTTGGCCCTGACGGCGGTGTATTCGGCGCTCATGGTCATCCTCATGAAGGGTCGATCCTTCAGGACCGAGCTCCCCTACGAGAACGACGCCCTATCCCTGGCGGCGACCTTCTCCGCACTCTCCGTGATCCTCCAGCTCATAGACTACGTCCAAGTGGCATTCGGAGTCGAGGTCGGGGAGATATGCGTGTGTGAGCCGCTCTACCACCTGCTCCACGTATCCCTCTCGCCAATCACCGAGGAGATAGGGTTCAGGCTTTGCCTCATAGGGGTTTTAGGGCTTGTAATAACCGGGTTGAGGAGGGATAGGCTGAAGGCCCTGCTCAGGCCCAAGGGGAGGATGGACGGGTGGAGGATGCATGTGCTCATCCTGTTCAGCTCCGTGCTATTCGCCTACTTCCACCTTTTGGGGGGATGGAAGCTTGGGAAGTTCACCGAGGCGCTCGTCGCGGGGTACGTGCTAGGCAGGGTATACTACTCGAAGGGGATCCTGAACGCTATAATGCTCCACTGGTCCTTCAACTACTTCACTTCGAGCCTTTACTGCTTCGACCTAACCTACGGAACCCAATTCGGTACCGTGCTGGACTGGCTGGCCCCCTTCGCCGGGGCCGTAACCATTCTGACCCTCGTTCTGCTACACTTAAGCGGCTCCCTCGATCTGAAGAAGATGTTGCTCAATCCAGACGCCTTCTGAGGGTATAGATTTAAACGCCACCTACCTATGGGTCGTATGGCCAGGATAGCGGTCATAGGGGGGACCGGGCTCTACTCCCTGCTCGAGGATGCCGAGGAGAAGGTCGTCGAGACCCCTTACGGCCCCCCTAGCTCCCCGATCTCCCTGGGATCGATATCGGG
>JAGGXQ010000146.1 GCA_021162925.1 Nitrososphaerota archaeon | reverse complement strand
GTCTTTCAATTCTCTTTATGAGATACTAGGAGTGAAACGTCTTTGGCTTTTCGCCCTTCACGGCGTCTTTCAATTCTCTTTATGAGATACAGCTTGCCAACTGATGCCCTCATTCCTAGCGATTTTTATCTCTTTCAATTCTCTTTATGAGATACCGACCGCCTATCTATCTTATTTCGACATATATAAAGATTTCCTAAGCCCTTTTCTGCCGGTCGAACCGCTACCCCCCGACTTGCTAGAGGGTATTTAAAGGGTAGAAAACCCAAAGAACGCTCATTTATATAGGATCCGGGCCTCCGACGGCGCATGAGGCTGAAGGGATTGAGCCCGTTGGAGGGGCAGTAGGGGGATGAGGTCGGGCGAGCTCGACCAGGCTTCTGGGCGTCGTGCCGTCTTCCTCAGGAACCTGTAGAAGGGCCCTGGACGGGTTCTCGTACCGGCGCCTGAAATTAGATCCACCGAACCCCGCCCACCAAGTAAGAATAGGGAAGCGTGATTTGATAAAACTTAGTGGACCGGGGGGGATTCGAACCCCCGACCTCCCGCGTGCGAGGCGGGCATTCCTACCGCTGAACTACCGGCCCCTTCTTCGTTACTTTGAACGGCGATATAAGGTTTAATCCCCGGCACCCAGAATCTCTTCATCCCGAAAGGTCGGTTCGCCCGTCGAAGCTCTGGGTGCCTTTGGGTACGATCGTCTAGGCGAGGGGTAATTAAATCCTTTCCAAGCCCGTGTAGGACTTGAGCTGGCAGTAGAGCGTCCCGGATGGATCGAGCTTCGGCACGACGCCGCGGATCGATACCCTGTCCCCCGGCTTCAGGCCTTCCAGCTCCTCGACCAGCTCCCTCCAGGCCACCAGCCTTACCTCGTCGCTATCGTCCCCGACCAGGACCTCCCCCTTCCTCACCACGCCGCTCCTGGTGGTTATCTCCCTGATGCTCGGCTGGGTAAGGACCATCACCTCCAGGCTCGCCGGCTTGCCCTCTTCTAGCTCCGCCACCTTCCTCTTCATCGATTCAAGAGTCGGAAGGCCGCCCTCCTCCCCCCTCCTTATCGAAGCCTCGGTGTTGCAGAGGAGCGCGTTCGACATCACCGAATCGGGCATGCAGACGACCGCGGAGCCCAGACCGATCCGCTTCAGCTTCTCGACTGCATCCCCCCTGGCGACTATGACGTAAGGGTTCCCCCTTTCGTCGATGGCCAGGGCCGAGAGCGACTTCAGGCCCGAAGGTAGGGTCCTCACCCTGCCCATGGAGACTATCCTCATCCTGGCCCCACCGCCGGATCCCTTCTCCAGGACTTCGATGCTGGTCGCTTCCCCGCCGTGCAGCTCTAATTCACCATAAGAGAGGAGCTTCGCCTTCACGTCTATGAGCCTGATCAGGGAGCCCTGGGGGATCTCCGGGGCGTCCCCCTTCCAGTCCCAGATGACCGCCCTCACCCTGATGCCGGACTTTCCGCTCAGCTGGAGCTGGAGCATCCTCCCCTCGCTCCCATCCCTCTTCTCGAAGACCCGGAGGACGGGGCCGGATTCCACGTATCCCTTCACGATCAGGTGCCTCCCTTCCTTCACCTCCTCGAGCTCCTTGGTCAGCTCGTCGATGGTGGGGAGGGAGGACGCCTCGCTTTCGTCGAGGACCTCTATCGAACCCCTTGCCCCTACGCTGAGGATCGGGCTGCCGTCCCTGCCCGATCTGACCCTGGCCCTTATCCTAACCGGATCGTTCGGCTTCAGGCCCTCGACCTCCTTCGCCCTCTCGTCCCAGAGCATTACCCTGACGACCCCGCTACCATCGAAGACGACCATCTGCCTGTAGGCCCCTTCACCCCCTCCCCTCCTCCCGTAGGTCTTCTCCGAACCCATCGACATTATCCTGGCCAGGACCAAGACGTCGTTTGCCCCGACGTAAAGGTCTTTGAGCTTGAGCACCATCGGGCCCGATTCGCCGAGCCTTATCCCCAGGTCGGACGCGACCAGATAGGCGGCCCCCGCATCGGTGAGGTAGCCTCCGCCGATCTTCGCCTTCTTCTCCTCGATGAGTCTCAGGACCTCGCCTTCGCTCAAACCGCTCCTCCTCTTTATCTCCTCGAGTAGCTCCCTGAAGTCCCTCAACCTACCATTCTGATCGTGGCCGCGTATTTCTACCTTGTGGTCTCGAAGAGAGCGGTAAGCTTAAATAAAATGGGTAAAACGTAGTCCGGGATTCCTATGAAGATCACTTTATCCGTGATAAAGGCGGATGTAGGTAGCATAGCAGGGCACGTCACGGTACACGAAAAGCAGCTCGAGCTGGCTAGAGAGATCCTGTCCAGGGAGAAGGAGAGGGGCCTACTGATAGACTTCTACGTGACCCACTGCGGGGACGATATAGAGCTGATAATGACCCACGACAAAGGGGTTAGCAACCCGGAGATACACGAACTGGCCTGGAACACCTTCAAGGAGATAACGGAGAAGGTATCGAAGAAGTACAAGCTTTACGCGGCGGGCCAGGATCTGCTGGCCGAGAGCTTCTCGGGAAACATAAGGGGGATGGGGCCGGGGGTTGCGGAGATGGAGGTAGAGGAGAGGGAGAGCGAGCCCGTAGCCATATTCATGGCCGACAAGACCGAGCCGGGCGCTTGGAACTACATACTGTACAAGATATTCGCCGATCCGTTCAACACCGCGGGTCTGGTCATCGACCCGAAGATGCACCAAGGGTTCGTGTTCAAGGTCATGGACGTCATAGAGCACAAGACCGTCGATCTAAGGTGCCCCGAGGAGGCCTACGATCTCCTGGCCCTGATAGGGACACCATCTAGGTACGTGATACACTCGGTATACAGGAAGGACGGGCTCCTCGCATCGGTGGCGAGCACCTCCAGGCTTTCCCTGATAGCCGGCAGGTACGTAGGGAAGGACGACCCGGTGCTCATAGTCAGGGCCCAGCACGGGCTGCCGGCCATGGGGGAGATCTTGGAGGCGTTCACCTTCCCCCACATAGTCGCCGGGTGGATGAGGGGGTCTCACCACGGACCGCTCATGCCCGTTCCTTTAAGGCATGCCCACCCGACCAGGTTCGACGGACCGCCCAGGGTCATAGGCTTGGGCTTCAACCTGGCCAACGGTGAGCTCGTGGGCCCGGTAGACCTGTTCGACGATCCTTCGTTCGACAAGACCAGGGAGCTGGCGAACGACATCGCCGAGATAATGAGGAGACATGGCCCGTTCATGCCCGGAAGGCTCGGCCCAGATGAGATGGAATACACAACCCTGCCATCGGTGCTCGAAAAGCTGAAGGATAGGTTCGAAAAGGTCGAGGATTAGATAAAAAGAATAATAAATGGCCGGTAAGGACGTTAGGGCATGGGCTACGACGAAGTGATGAGGCTCTGCCTAGAGAGGGGCTTCTTGGCCCCGAGCTGTGAGATATACCCGGATGCCCAGGCCGGGTTCTGGGAGTACGGGCCCCTGGGGGTCTCGCTGAAGAACAAGTACATAGAGCTCTGGAGGAGGGAGCTGGTCAGGAAGGACGGAATGTTCGAGATAGACGGTAGCCAAGTCATGTCAAAGAGCGTGTTCGTCGCTTCCGGCCACCTGGAGAGCTTCTCCGATCCGATCGTGTCGTGCAAGAAGTGTGGCTCGATATTCAGGGCTGATAAGCTCATATCCG
>JAGGXQ010000063.1 GCA_021162925.1 Nitrososphaerota archaeon | reverse complement strand
TAGGAGATGAAGTCTCGATAGGGAGCCACAAGGCGAAGCTGAAGCTCTACTACAAGAACGTCGGGTCGAGCGGGACGATCGAGCAGGACTACGACCTGACCCTCAGGGTTACGGGGAAGAGCAGGCTGGAGCTCTCCCTCGATAGGACCGAGATACCAGCAGGGGGTAAGAGCGAGCTCGTGGTGCATTTAAAGAACGAAGGCACCGCCCAAGCCTCCAACGTCGAAGTATGCGTAACCTTCCCCTCCTCTCAATCGACCATGGGGGGCGGCGCGACCATAACCCTGATCAGTCCGGACGGCCATTGGAGCTTTAAGAGCCTGGGGCCTGGGGAGGAGGCCGAGCTCGAAATGCTCGTCCACGCCCCCGAAGGGGCCGCCAGGAACTCGTATCAGATAACCTTCACGATCTCCTACTACAACGTCTACGGCTCCCTGGTTCAGCTAACTAGGAGCCTTGGGGTCGACGTGGGTGATAGGGAGGTGGACGAAGCGAAGATCGACCTCGCCGTCGGGGAGAGCGAGCTTTACTCCGGAAGGGAGAACCTGGTAACCCTATTCGTCAAGAACTCCGGAGAGGTGGATCTCAAAGACGTGAAGGTGGACGTGGCCTTCCCCACCGGGATGCTAACGATCGAGGGGAGCTCGAGCTTCAGGGTCGAAGAGCTGAAAGCCGGAGAGGTGAAGTCCTTCAACCTGAAGATATTCGTGCCCGAAGGGGTCGGGGACTCGGCCCAGCCCATGACCGTGAGCCTGAGCTACGAAGACGAGAACGGGAACAAGAGGGCGGAGAGCAAGAGCATAGGGCTCGTGGTCAGGAGGTTGGGGGACGTCTCGGTGGCCGACGTATCCTGGGGCACTCTGGGGAATCCGATAGAGGTCGAACCAGGGGATAGGAACGTGCCCCTGCAGATAACCCTGGTCAACCACGGCTCCGATCCGATAACCGACATCAGGGGCGAGCTCATCCTGCCGAGCGGATTCACCTCGGATGGCAAGGATCGATCGACGAAGAGCTATCCCAGAACCGTCACGGGGGGAGCTTCCTTCACCCTCGACTACGTGATCGACGTCGAAAAGGGCTTGAGCCTAGGGGAGTATAACGCGACGCTGATCCTCACCTACAGGAAGGTGGGGGGCGGCGAGGTCTTCACGTGCAGGGAGAGGGTCGGCCTCGAGTTGAAGGGGAGGAGCGACCTGAAGCTCGATCTGGTCCACGACGGGATAAAGGCCGGCTCCGTGAACGAGGCGACCCTGATCTTGAGGAACGAAGGGAGCGCCCCGGCGTCCGACATAACCCTGAGCCTAGGGCAGACGGATGGCGTCGCCATCCTCAACTCCGACAGGTGCTGGAGGGTCAAGGAGCTCGGGCCGAACGGCTCTGAAGAGTTCAGGCTCGAACTCTTCGTGCCCGCATCCCTAGGGATGGGTAGCGTGAACCTGCCTATCACCCTGACTTACTACGACACGAACGGGTACCTAAGGACCTTACAGAGGTGGCTCGGGTTCAAGGTCGAAAGGGCCGACGTAAGCGAGGCGAAGGTCGAGCTCCACATCAGACCAGAGGTGCTGATCCCGGCCCAGGAGAACCACGTGATCCTAGAGGTGAGCAACCTAGGCGAATCCGAGCTCTATAACGTGAAGGTCGATCTGGTTACGGCACCCCTGACCCTCCTAGGAGGGGACGGCCACGTGGAGTTCGGGAGGATAGGGCCTAACTCGTCATCGAAGGCCCCGCTGAACCTATTCGTCCCTTCGGGTTATGAAGGCACGTCTGGATTCATAAAGGCCACCCTATCCTACGAGGACTCCCAGGGAAATGGGTTGGCGGAGAGCAGGCAGATCGGCTACAGGGTAGGGGGGCTCAACGAAACCATGGACGTAAGGCTGGAGGTAATGAACCCCGTCCTAGAGCCCGGCTCCACGAACCTGATAAGGGTGAACGTGACCAACGTCGGAAAGGCTAAGCTCTCCAGGGTAAGGCTCTGGTTCAACCCCCCACAGCTCACGACGGGTAGCCCGATATCGATCCTATCGGTCGAGAACAGGTTCGATGTCCTGTCCTTGGAGCCGAACGAGAGCAGGGTGCTGGAGTTGCCGGTCTTCGTGAGCGAATCGGCCTCGGGCGCGTCCCTTCAGCTCCCGGTCAAGCTGAAGCTGGTGGACGAATCTGGTGTCGAGAAGCTGGACGAGAGGAGCCTGGGCATCACGGTGACCAGAACCTCTAGGGAGAGCAAGCTCGCCCTTAAGGGAGGGGGCGAGGTCCTGGCCGGGAAGGTCAACGAAATAGAGCTGAAGCTGACCAACACGCTCGACTACGGGGTGAGCGACGTAACGCTAGAGTTCGAAGGGGGGAGGGGGCTCAACATAATCGGTAGCGAGAAGGTCTACATCCCCAGCCTAGGTCCTAAGGAGGAGAGGAGCGTGAGGCTGAGCATCTTCCCAGACGCATCCCTATTGGCCGATAAGGTCGCAACCCTGTCGGTCAAGGTGGAGTACAAGGATCCGGGGGGGATAGTGAAGACGGAGGAGGACGAGATAGGCCTGATCTCCAGGGGTCAGATAATCCTGAGCGTCCCGGACGTCAAGTTCTCCTACATAGCCGGGATTCCGACCGTCACCGGAGACCTGCTCAACGAGGGGAACGTGGACGCCTTCTTCTCTAGGGCGAAGCTCGAAGGGGTGATGGAAGGGGAGGAGGTGTTCGTAGGGGATATAAGCCAAGGGGTTACGGTGCCCTTCTCCATACCCGTCAAGGTGCCGGAAGGGCTGAAGGAAGGCACGTACAACCTGACGCTCAGGGTGACCTACAGGGATGGGTTCAGGGAGGAGAGGGTCGCAAACATACCGATAAGCGTGAGATTTTACAGCATGCAGGTGGAGGAGAAGGGATCGAGCGAGCAACTAAGCCCGTTCGCGCTCTGGCCGATCTACGGGATCGCTGCGATAGCGGTCGCCGTCCTGGTGTACGTGCTACTGAAGCGGAGGACTTAATCTTTTATAGCTAAGTTCGAATAGCCCTTAGCTTGAAGAGGAGCCTGAAGCTCACGGTGGCAGGCCTAGTCCTCCTCTTAGCCTTCACAACCCTTACCCTATCGCTCGGATACCTGGCGGGCCTAGATGCTTCCTTGCTCTTGGAGATCAACTCTTATCGAAGCCCTCAACTCGACGGATTGGCCCTATTCCTGGCCAAATACGGCAGGTGGCCCTTCTGGGCCTTCGTGATCCCGGCCCTCTGGATCCTTGGGGGGAGGGATGAGAGGATCGCCTCGATCCTCATCCTGATATCGATAGCCCTGGCCGTTCCGATCGGTTTTTGCTCGAAGCT
>JAGGXQ010000030.1 GCA_021162925.1 Nitrososphaerota archaeon | reverse complement strand
TGGAGATCGGGGTCGACGGCGTGATCCTGAAGGCCGAAGGGATAGGAGAGGTGAGGGAGGCCCTGAAGAGGCTCGGCTTCCTCAAGGAGATCGGGCTGAAGGTCGCCAGGATCAAGGAGGTGGTCGAAGCTGGGATGGGGGAGAGGGTGTGCGTAGATACGGCGAGCATGCTCGGGCCCGGAGAGGGGTTGCTGGTGGGGAGCAAGTCGAACTTCCTGTTTCTGGTCCATAACGAATCCGTTGGCTCCGAGTTCACCTCGCCGAGGCCCTTCAGGGTTAATGCGGGTGCGGTCCACTCGTACGTCCTGATGCCCGACGGAAGGACCAAATACCTTTCCGAGATCCGTAGCGGCGATAGGGTGCTCGTGGTCGGATTTAAGGGGGATACGAGGGTTGCGGTGGTCGGGAGGGCGAAGATAGAGAGGAGGCCGCTCTTGCTTGTAAGGGCCGAGGTCGATGGCGAGGAGGGGAGCATCCTGGTCCAGAACGCCGAGACCATAAGGCTCGTCAAAAAGGGAGGGGAGCCCGTGTCGGTGACGGAGCTGAAGGAGGGGGACGAGGTCCTGGTGATGCGCACGGAGCCGGTCGGGAGGCACTTCGGAAGGGAGGTCGAAGAGTTCATCCTGGAAGTTTGAGGCCTAGGATCTGCGTCTCGATACCTTACGGCAAGGATGTCGAGAGGAGGGTAAAGGAGGCGCTCGAGCTCGCCGATTACGTCGAACTAAGGCTGGACTACCATCCTGAAGGGCCTAGGGAATGGGCGAAGAGGTATTCGGACAGGCTCATAGTGACCTGCAGGAAGGCCGAGGAAGGGGGTATGTTCAAGGGTAGTGAGGGAGAGAGGCTCGAGCTGCTCGAAGCCTGGTCCGGCATAGACCCCGCCCTCATAGACCTTGAGATCGCGTCGCTCAGGAGGGGGGTCCCGAGCTGGGCCAGGGGGAGGCTGGTGGCATCTTGGCACGACTTCTCCAGAACCCCGAGCACCGAGGAGCTCCTATCGGTCGCGAAGGAAGGCAAGAAGTACGGCGGATACGTGAAGCTGGTCACTATGGCTAAAAGCGTCGAGGACAACTTCAGGGTCCTAGAGCTCTACAGGGAGTTCGATGGGCTGATAGCCTTCTGCATGGGCGAGCTCGGCATCCTATCTAGGGTGCTATCGCCCCTGCTCGGCGCCCCCTTCACCTACGCTTCGCTCGGGGACCGGACCGCACCCGGCCAGCTCGACGTGAGGAGGTTGAGGGAGCTCTATGGGCTCATGGGCTATCGACTCTAGGACCAGGCTCGTCTGCCTGATAGGGGATCCCGTGAGCGGATCCATATCCCCCCAGATCCACAACTCCGCCTACAGGGAGATGGGGCTGAACGCCGTCTACCTGGCCTTCAGGGTCGAGAGGGGGGAGCTTGAGGATGCGGTCAAAGGTCTGAGGGTGATGGCGGCCGGCTTCAACGTGACCATCCCCCATAAGGTAGCCGTGATCGGATTCCTCGACGAGATCGACGATATCGCCAGGAGGGCGGGGGCCGTGAACACCGTCGTTAACCGTGACGGTAGGCTCGAGGGATACAACACCGACGTGGATGGCGTAATCGCGCCCTTGAGGGGCGTAAGAGGCGATAGGGCCCTTGTGCTCGGGGCTGGAGGGGCGGCCAGGGCTGCGATCGTCGCCTTGGACGAGCTGGGCTTCAGGGAGGTATTCGTGGCCAACCGGACCCCGAAGAGGGCCGAGAGGCTCGCCGTCGAGGTCGAGGTTGGGTGCAAGCTCAAGCCCATGAAGCTCGAAGAAGCCAAGGCGCTCCTGCCGGCCGTGGACCTTTTGGTCAACGCGACCCCGGTCGGCTCCGACGGGATCGGCAAGCCGATAGAGGGGGAATTCGGCCCAGAGTTGACGGTCTTCGACTTCGTATACAGGCCCATCGAGACCCCTCTGCTGAGGGAGGCGAAGCTTGCCGGATGCAGGGTTATATACGGCTACGAGATGCTGGTCGAGCAGGCCGCGAAGGGGATAGAGCTGATATTCGGGATAAAGCCGCCTAAAACCCTTATGTATGAAGTTGCGAGGAGGGTCTTGAATGAAGGGTAAAGGGTTGGCACACGGGGCCGTAACCATCGTGAACGCGATGGCGAGCGGGAGGGGCGTGGCGATGGGAATAGGGCTCGAAATAAGGGCGGAGGTGGAGGTATGGGAGGGAGAGGGGGTAGAGGTCGAGATAGATGGGAAGGAGGTCGAGGGCTTGGATAGGAGGGTGGCCGAGGAATGCTTCAGGCTCTTCTCGGAGAGGTTCGGATGCGATGGATACGGCTGCAGGATAAGGACTTGGTCGGAGATACCGATCGCAAGGGGTCTGAAGAGCTCTAGCGCCTCATCCAACTGCATAATGCTCGCCCTCAAGTCCGCTTTCGGGATAAGCATCGACGACCTAGAGCTCGTCAAGCTGGGGGTCGAAGCATCTAGAAGGGCTGGAGTTACGATGACCGGGGCTTTCGACGACGCGTGCGCGAGCTACTTCGGGGGGATGGCGTTCACCGACAACTACGGGATGAAACTGATGAAGAGGGAGGAGGTGGATGAGGGGCTGAAGGTGGCGATAATGGTCCCCAAGGAGAGGGCTTACACGAAGGACGTGAGGAGGGAGGAGGTCGAGGGCTTCAAGGCCTTGGTCGATCTGATATTCGACCTCGCCATGAACGGGAAGGCATTTGAGGCGATGACGCTCAACGGCCTCGTGTATTCCTCGATCTTCGGATACGATACGAAGGCGGCGGTCCTAGCCATAAGGGCCGGGGCCCTGGGCGCGGGGCTATCCGGCAAGGGGCCTAGCGTGGTCGCGGTTGGGTACGAGGATCAGATAGGCAGGGTCGTCGATGCGTGGAGGGACTTCGGGGCCGGGGAGCTCATCCTGACGAATGCGAGTAACGAGGGGGCGATGGCGATTGAGTAGGGTAAGGGTCGAAAGGTCCGAGCTCAAAGGGAGGGTAAGGGCGCCTCCGAGCAAGAGCTACACCCATAGAGCTCTGTTCGTCTCGGCCCTTGCGGAAGGGAGGTCCAAGATCCTGAATCCCTTGATATCCCTGGACACCCTGGCGACGATAAACGCCCTCAGGGCCCTGGGCATCGAGGTTTCTGAGGGGGACGGGCTCGCCGTCGAGAGCCAAGGGTTCTCGATACCCGAAGACGTCATAGACGTCGAGAACTCCGGGACGACCCTCAGGATACTCACCTCCTTATCCTCCCTTACGCCCGGAGGGTACTGCGTAATAACCGGGGACGAGAGCGTGAGGAGGAGGCCCATGC
>JAGGXQ010000040.1 GCA_021162925.1 Nitrososphaerota archaeon | reverse complement strand
TAAAAAACTTTAACCTCCAATAAGGATCGCTTAGAAGGCGGGGGTAGCCAAGCCAGGTCAAAGGCGCGAGGCTCAGGACCTCGTCCCGTAGGGGTTCGTGGGTTCAAATCCCACCCCCCGCACCTTTAAAACCGACTCTGCAAAGGTTTAAAAGCCAAAACCTCGTCCGACCCATTCGATGGCAAAACCTAGGATATACGTGACTAGGATGATACCCCCACCGGCGTTCGAGGAGCTCGGCAGGCTCTGCGAGCTCGAAATTCATCAGAGCAAAGAAACCCCTCCGAGCAGGGAGGAGCTGTTGAGAAGGGTCGCGGATAAGGACGCGCTCATCTGCCTTTTGACCGACAGGATAGACGGGGAGGTGATGGAGGCTGGGCCGAACCTCAAGGTCATAGCGACCTACAGCGTCGGCTTCGACCACATAGACCTAGAGGAGGCGACTAGGAGGGGGATATACGTGGTCAACACACCTGGGACCGCCACCGATTCCGTTGCGGACTTCACCTGGGCCCTGATACTCGCCGCCTCTAGGAGGCTGGTGGAGGCGGATAGGTTCGTGAGGGCTGGCAAATGGTCGGGCCCTTGGAACCCTTACCTCTTGGTGGGCAAGGGGCTAAGGGGCAAGGTCCTTGGCATAATAGGGCTCGGGAGGATAGGTAAGGCGGTCGCGGAGAGGGCGAAGGGATTCGGCCTTAAAAGGGTGATATACTACGACGTCGTGAGGCCCCCGAAGGAGGTCGAGGAGAGGCTGGGGGTCGAGTACTCCAGCCTTGAGGAGCTGCTCAGGGAGTCCGACGTAATATCGATAAACGCCCCGCTGACCCCCGAGACCTACCACATGATAGACGAAGAGGCTCTGAAGCTCGTCAAGCCTTCGGCGGTCTTGGTGAACACGGGGAGGGGGCCCATAGTCGATGAGGAAGCGTTGAAGAAGGCGTTGAAGGAGGGGAGGGTGTACGCCGCTGGGCTCGACGTATTCGAGAGGGAGCCCATACCCCCTGATGACGAACTGCTCGGGTTTGAGAACGTAATTGTAACACCTCACATAGCCAGCGCCGACGAGTACAGCAGGGAGCTGATGTCGAGGATGGTCGCCGAGAACGTGCTGGCAGCCCTCAGCGGCAGGATACCCGAAGCCCTGTGCAACCCCGATGTGGTAAGGGTGAGGCCCCCAGAAGAGCTCAAGATGATCTGAGCTTCACGGGCCCTTGAGCAGCTTCTTTATGCGCTTCAGCCTCTCCTTCAGCTCCTCTTCCCTGACCCTATCCGCCTCCCTCCTAACCGATTCGATCAGTCCTTCGCCGCCGATCTCGTCCAGGAGCTTCGGATCGTACCAGTCCTCGATCCCCCTAGTGAGCTTGGCGAGCCTCACGACGAGCGCCCCCACGTTGGCGGCATCGCTCACCGACTCCTGCCTCTCTAGAGGGTCCCCCTCGCCCACGTAGTAGGCCAGGGCCCAAGGGGGTATCAGGAACCCCATCGAGTTCAGCACGACCATCAGGTACCCGATCGTCGATATGTTCCCGCTGTCTCCACCCGCCGCTATGAGGCCTGCGACCTTCCCCTCGGCCCAAGACCTACCTTCCACGAAGGCCATGTTCTCAAGGCAGGTAAGCCGATCTATCAGGTTCTTCAGATGGCCAGGGGGGCCGTACCAGTAGATCGGGGTGGCGAAGATCACGGCATCGGACCTGCAAACCTTCTCGATGAGCTCCCTCCCTCCGTCCTCCACCACGCACGGGTACCTGCAGGCCTCCCTGAGGTCGCTGACGCACCCTATACAGGGCTCTATTTCGTAGTCGTAGAGGTGGACCAGCTCGACCTCGCCGCCCTCGAACTCGGCCGCCCCGATCGCGACCCTTAGCAGCTTGAACGTGTTACCGTACTTCCTTGGGGAGGAGTTCAGGGCCAGAACCCTGACCTTGCGGGCCATCCCGATCACCCGTGATGAAGGGCGAGTTTAGCGATCAGAGGACTCGCCCGGCAAGGTGAGGCTGAGCTCCTTCACCTCGACCCTTCCGGGCCAGACTGCGGCCACCTTGGCCTTCACGACCTTCATACCCCCTTCTAGGGCGGGGGCATATATAAGCGAACGGGGGTAAACTTTAAAAGATCGATTGGGTCTTCGCAACTAGAAAGCGCCGCCGTAGCTCAGCGTGGTAGAGCGACTGGCTGTTAACCAGTGGGTCGGCCGTTCAAGTCGGCCCGGCGGCGCCACATCAACCACCATACAAGTGGCACGCTACGAAGTGCCCGGGCCTGACCTCTAGCAGGTGGGGCTCCTTCTCCTTGCAGATTTCCTTGGCGTGAGGGCACCTAGGGTGGAACCTGCAGCCCGATGGAGGGTTCACGGGGCTAGGCACCTCCCCCTTGAGTATGATCCTCTCCCTCTTGACCGTGGGATCGGGTATGGGTATGGCGGAGAAGAGGGCCTTCGTGTACGGGTGCATGGGGTTCTTGAAGAGCTCGTAGGTCTGGGCGAGCTCGACCACCTTTCCTAGGTACATAACAGCGACCCTGTCGCTCAGGGCCTCGACGACGCTTAGATCGTGGCTTATGAACAGGTAGGTGAGCCCTAGCTTGCTCTGGAAATCCTTGAATAGCTTGAGGAGCTGGGCTCTTACCGAAACGTCCACGGCGGATGTGGGCTCGTCTAGGACGACGAACTCGGGCTCGGTTATGAGGGCCCTTGCTATCGCGACCCTCTGCCTCTGCCCCCCTGATAGCTCGTGAGGGTACCTGTACATGTGCTTCTCCGTGAGCCCTATCTTGTAGAGCATGTCAACGACCCTCCTCCTCAGCTCCTCCCCCTTCGCGAGCCCCTGGACCTTCAGAGGCTCCCCTATTATGTCCTTTATCAGCATCCTGGGGTTGAGCGAGGTCCTAGGGTCCTGATACACGATCTGCATCTTCCTCCTCAAGGCCTTCAGCTGCTTGCCCTTGAACCTGGCGACGTCGTACTCCTTTACGAGCTCCCACTTGCCCCCGTCGTCCATCCCTTCGAGCCTTTCGATCAGGTCCATCGGAGCTTCGAAGAGCACGTGCCCAGAAGTTGGATCGAGGAGCCTGATCAGGGTCTTCCCGAAAGTGGTCTTGCCACAACCACTCTCCCCGACCATCCCGAACACCTCCCCCCTGTTTATGGTCAGATCGATCCCGTCCACCGCCCTGATCTCCACGATCCTCTTCTTGAAGATCCCTTCCGACATGTTGAAGTACTTTTTAAGGCCGTATACCTTTATCAGGGGTTCCATATTCACCACCATACAAGTGGCATGCCACGAAGTGCCCAGGCTTGACCTCTTTCAAGGGGGGCCTCTTTTCCTTGCAGATTTCTTTGGCGTAAGGGCACCTAGGGTGGAACCTGCAGCCAGGTGGGGGCTCTATCAGGTTCGGGACCATACCGGGTATGGACTTCAGCTCCGCCCCCGGCCTAGGTATCGATTCGATGAGCGCCTTCGTGTACGGGTGCATGGGGTTCTTGAAGAGCTCGTAAACGTCGGCCACTTCACATACGGTACCCGCGTACATCACCGCGACCCTGTCACACATCTCGGCTATCACGCCCATATCGTGGGTTATGTAGATGACCGAGGAAGAGGTCAGCTCCTTCGTCCTCTTTATGAGCTCGAGCACCTGGGCCTGAACCGTGACGTCCAGGTTGGTGGTCGGCTCGTCGGCTATGAGTATCTTCGGATTTCCCGTAAGGGCCATGGCTATCACGACCCTCTGCTTCATCCCCCCACTCAGCTCGTGCGGGTACATCTTCACGACCCTCTCGGGATCCGGTATCCCCATCTCCCTCAGCAGGTTTATGGCGTCCTTCATCGCCTCGTTGTAGATCCTCTTGTTGAACCTGTTGAGCACGGGGATATGAGAGAGGACGCCCACGAGCCTGGAGCCATCCCCCTTGAGCATCCTCTCCAGCACCTTGGCCTCGAACCTCAAGAGGGGGGCTTTGGCAGACGAGCCATCCTCCAGCTCCTTCCTCAACCCTTCAAGGGCCCTCCTACAGTACTCCTCCTTCTTGTGGACTATGAGCCCTTCGGCTATCTGATCCCCTATCGTGTAGACGGGG
>JAGGXQ010000086.1 GCA_021162925.1 Nitrososphaerota archaeon | reverse complement strand
GACCGTCTGGCTGATGCTGTTCCCAGGCGGAGTCCTGCCGATGTGGCCGTAAGAAGGGAAGTCCCAACCCCCCTATTTCTTTTAGTTTTAACAAATTTTTAGGGATTATTCTAAAGTTTAAATATCAACAAAATTGGGGCTAAAACGTGGAGTACCTCATCCTCGTCCCCGTACTCTTCGCGCTAGCTCTCGTCCTTTCGATCTTCGGCAAGGGGGGTGGGGAGTTCTACGTCCCGATACTCCTTACGGTTGGACTGGAGTTTCACAAGGCGGCCGCAACCTCGCTCTTCCTCCTGATGGCTTCAGGAGCTACCATGATGGCGATCTTCGGCAGGAAGAGGCTCGTCGACTGGGGGTTAGCCCTTGCGATATTCTCGACGAGTGGTTTGGGATCCTTTCTAGGAGGGTTCGTATCGGCAGAAATAAGCCCGATCTACCTCAAGCTTCTCTTCGCAATCCTCTTGCTGATCTCGGCCTATTTCATATCGAAGCCGATGAACAGGCGCTTCGATCTTAACTTCGGGCCCATGTGGTTCAGGAGCTACCAAGACGGCACCTACGGGATAAGGTTGGCCCTAGTCCTCCCTATGGTCTTCGCCGTGGGGCTGGCCGCAGGGCTCGTCGGGATATCGGGAGGTGGGCTCATAGTTCCGATACTCATCCTCTTTGGAGGGGTGCCCATAAGGGTGGCGTTCGCGACCAACTCGGTCTTGGTCTTGCTCACCTCGGCTACCGGGTTCCTCGGCCATGCGCTCAACACGCCGATAGACTGGCCCTTCACGCTGATCCTCGCTTCTTCGGTAATCTCTGGCGCCGTAATAGGGGCGGAGCTATCGACCAGGGTCCGTGTATCCAAGCTCAAGAAGTCTTTCGTATGGATCCTGGTCGTCGCCGCCATTTGGATGATAGCGAAGATATGGATATGATCAGAGCAGCTCCCCCAGCCTCTCCCTGACCCTTTCTTCGATCTCCTCGAACCACTTGGGGACTGATATCTCCCCGATGACCCTCCGGTGAGTGTAGGCCTTTATGTCAAGTATGGGGGTGCCGTCGAACACGTCCAACCCATCCACCGACAGGAATCTCCCCCTCCTCCCCAAGAGCCTGACGATCGTCAGGGCTATCGGGTTCGGCCTGACCGGGGAGTCCGTGCAGAAGACCCCCACCTCCCTCATGTCCTCATAAGGTATACCGAACCTCCCAAGCCTCCTGAACTTGACCTTGAGCACCCTCCTCCCCTCGTCGCCGATCCTGTCCAAGTAGGTTAGGAGGATCAGGTGGGAGAAGCCGTCTATCCCGTCCAAGCCTTCCTCGTATTCGGGGAATATCTCGAGCTCCCCCTTAACCCCCCTCCAAGAGTTCCTAACCGCTTCGTCGTCCATGCCTACCCTGACGACCCCTATAGGCTTCAGTTCCAGATTCATACCCGTAGTTCGCCCGAGGGCTCTTAAGGCTTATGGGCAACCATATATACCTCGAAATTCAGACGTTTGGCGTGAAGTTCGTGAAGTTTGCGGGGCTTTGCGGCATCTTGGGCCCCTTGCTGGCTTTGCCGATACTCCTTTACTCGGTTCAAAGGGCCGAAGGGTTCAGCTGGCTCGGGAACTGGCTGAGCGATATAGGTGGTGGGGTATTCGGCCCTTCGGTAGCCCTCATCTTCAACCTCTCCCCGATCCTGGGAGGCATACTCGCGCTCATCTTCTCCTTGGGGCTCTTTAGAGTATTGGACAATCCATCTGGGAGGCTCGGTGCCTTTCTTTTCCTCTTGGCCTCCGTATCCCTAATCGCGATAGGGGTCTTCCCGGAACCTTACGGGCTGATCCATTACTCGGTATCCGTGGCCTTCTTCATCCTCTCGACCGTATCCATGTTCTACGTGGGGGCTTCGGCCATGGACTCTTCAGATAGGAGCCTTGCGATCCTCTCCCTTTCGCTGGGGTTGATTTCGGCGTTCGCCCTGGCCCCGACGGTAAAGGCGGTGTCGGAGTTCATCGGGGCAATTTCCGTATCGATTTGGACCGTATTCCTCGGGATCAGGCTTTTAAGAGGATAATCTCCTCAAATAGTTCCGAAACCGAAAACGGTGATCCTCTGAATAACTTGCGTTAACCCGTTTTGCCGCACAGAAGGGCGGGAAAATTGGTATCCCCGTTCGTAAGACTAGCAAATTGAAAATCAACGCTTATTAAGCCTCGACCTCACCCGACTAGGGATTTGACGAGCACCAGGATTAGGAAGATAAGGGGCTGGAAGTGGGAGGATACCTTGGTGAAGAGGCTCAACAAGTCCTACTCCTGGATAGCCTACAGGCTCGGCTCTTCGAGCCCAGAGCTCCCCGACATACTCGCGATAAGCAACAAGTTCGGGTGCATGCTGGTGATAGAGGCTAAGTCCGGCACTACCGAGCAACTGATCGTCAGGAGGGAGCAGATAGAGCGTTGCATGAGGTTCTCCAACAGCTTCCGCCTTTACCCTAAGAGGTACGTAGTCCTCGCGTTCAAGTTCATGAGCAAGAAGAGGGTCGGGAAGGGTAAGTACGAGAGGAGGGAGCGGAGGGAGTACTTCAAGCTATTCGACAAGAAGCTGAAGAAGGGGGAGAGGGCCCCGGACGTCATATGCACCTACAGTGGCAAGACCTACGCCCTGAGCAAGGGGAGGAGGGTCGAACTCGACATCCCCGACTTCAAGATGCCATTCCAGAAATAAAATCTGATAAAAATGTTTAAATAGACTTTAATTCTAAAACCCGGTATGAAGTGCCTGGACCTCCTACCCGATACCAAGAGGGCGATCCTGAGGAAGCTGAAGGAAGGGCCGAAGGACGTCGAGAGCCTATCTAGGGAGCTCGGGATAAGGAAGAGCGCCGTAAGGGGCCATTTGGAGGCCCTAGAAGGGATGGGGCTGATCTCGTCTCAAGTCGCGAAGGGGAGGGTCGGGAGGCCCAAGAAGCTCTACGGGCTGAGCGATGAGGGGGAGGAGCTGTTCGAGAGGAGGTACGACCTCCTGCTCGAACGCCTGCTGAGGGGGCTCTTGGACCTCTACGGCGAAGAGCACTTGGACAACCTGATGAGGGGGGTTGCGAGGGAGGTCCTGAAGCCATCTTATCACCCCAGCCTAGAAGAGGCCCTGAAATCGCTCCTGGAGTGGCTCAAGGAGTTCGGGTTCGAGCCCGAGCTCTCCGATGACAAGATCATAAGTTGGAACTGCCCGATCTACAGGGTTGCGAGGTTCCATCCCGAGCTCGTGTGCGATTCCTTCCACACCTATATGCTCAGGTCTTACCTAGGCGTAGAGGTCGAGCTCTCCGAGAGCAGGGCGAAGGGGGGTAGGAGGTGCGTCCACTCGATAAGCCCTAAAAACCCCTAAGAGGTGGTGTATTGGAGTTGAAGAGCGTCTTAGTCCTAGGGGGCGGGGTCTCTGGAGTTAGGGTGGCGATGGGCCTCAGGGATCGCTACAAGGTCACGATGGTGAGCAACAGGAGGGGTTTCCAGCCTCACTGCTTAAACTTCGAGATCCTTTACGGTTCGGCCGGGCATAAAGACAAGTACTTAGACATTTCCCGCCTAGAAGGCATAGACTTCAAGGATGGAGAGGTCCTGGTGCTCGATCCCGATGGCATGAAGGCCATAACTAACATAGGGGAGTACGCCGCCGACTACATCGTAGTGGCCCTGGGGACCAAAGAAGAAGTATCCGCCATAAAATGGTTCACGAAGGTCGGCTACAACCTAACCGATCCGTTCGAAACCTACCTCGCCTTTAAGGCGGTAAGGGCGATAAGCAAGGGCAAGGTGGCGATCCTAGCCCCTCCAACTACCTACAGCTGCCCTACCCTAGCCCACTCTGCGGCCCTGATAGTCGATTGGTTGCTGAGGAAGTTCGGGAAGAGGGACAAATTCGAGCTTACCCTTTACTCTGGGAAGTACGAAAAGGGGTTCGAGCCCGTGTACGAGGCGCTCGAGGGCCTGATGGAAGGAAGGGGGATAAAGGTGGTGAAGGGTTTGAAGATAAAGGGGGTCGACGATTCTAGGAAGGAGCTGATCTTCGAGGAGGGGAGGGAGAGGTTCGACCTGCTCTTGGGGATACCTCCCCAGAAGTGCCCGGTCCCCGTTTCGAAGTCCGGGCTTGAGATGAGGAACGGGTGGCTCAAGGTAGACGAATCCTTCAGGACCTCGAACCCGAGCATATTCGGGGTCGGGGACGTAGCCTCGGTTTTGGTTGGGGGGAGGGAGGCGCCGAAGCTCGGGGTATTCGCCGAGCTGGAGGCCGAGGCACTCGTGAAGGGCATGCTAGGGGAAGAAGCGGGTCTAGGTGGAGAGGCTTCGTACGTGGTCCCGACCGGGGATGCCGGCATGCTGGTCCACATCGATCTGG
>JAGGXQ010000078.1 GCA_021162925.1 Nitrososphaerota archaeon | reverse complement strand
TACCTGGTAAAGATAGGCTTTAATAGCAACCTGATAGAAGTACAGTGAGTGAAGGAGAGAAAGATAAGGTGGAGGTTCAGGGCGCCGAACAGGGTTAAGCTATGCCCTATCTGTCTGAGCCCCCTTAAGCCGCTCCCCTTGACCGGCTACATACTCCCGGAGGAGTACTACTGCCCCAAATGCTGGTACAGGGGGCATGTAGCTCTGGAGCTGGTAGACGAAGATGAGGAGTAAGGTAATCGGCGTATTCTCCGCGGTCTCCCTATCGCTCAACCTATCGATCCTGGCCCTGATGCTCCTATCCTTCCCCCTTGCCATTCTGATCCCGTTCAGCGACCTTTCGAAGGCCCCGGCGGAAGGCGTCGTGCTCTACCTCTTCGGCATCCCTTTAAGGCTCGAAGCCAGGATCGATCCCGTGGTAGGGATCTTGGCCCTGACGGCGGTGTACTCGACGCTCATGGCCATCCTCATGAAGGGTCGATCCTTCAGGGCCGAGCTCCCCTACGAGAACGACGCCCTATCCCTGGCCGCGACCTTCTCCGCACTCACCGTGATCCTCCAGCTAATAGACTACGTCCAAGAGGCATTCGGGGTGGAGGTCGGGGAGATAAGCGTGTGTGAGCCCCTCTACCACCTGCTCTACGTATCCCTCTCCCCGATAACCGAGGAGATAGGGTTCAGGCTATGCCTCATAGGGGTTCTGGGGCTTGTAATAACCGGGTTGAGGAGGGATAGGCTGAAGGCCCTGCTCAGGCCCAAGGGGAGGATGGATGGGTGGAGGATACACGTGCTCATCCTGTTCAGCTCCGTGCTATTCGCTTACTTTCACCTTTTGGGGGGCTGGAAGCTTGGGAAGTTCACGGAGGCGCTCGTCGCGGGGTACGTGCTCGGCAGGGTATACTACTCGAAGGGGATCCTGAACGCCATAATGCTCCACTGGTCCTTCAACTACTTCACATCGAGCCTTTACTGCTTCGACTTGGCCTACGGGACCCAATTCGGTACCGTGCTGGACTGGCTGGCCCCCTTCGCCGGGGCCGTAACCATTCTGACCCTCGTTCTGCTACACTTAAGCGGCTCCCTCGATCTGAAGAAGATGTTGCTCGATCCAGACGCCTTCTGAACAGGATGAACGCCAAGAAGGGCAAGAGGACGAGAAGGGCCAAGAGGTAGGGTATCGAGTCCGTCGATGGCTTCACGTTCAGGTATTGGAGGTTGACGTCGCTTACGTAGTAGGTGAAGCCGTACTTGGATGCGAGGTCGGCGACGTAATCCTCGAACTCCCTGAACCCTTCCTCGTCCTCCGGATCCCCATATCCCAAGGCCAGCACCGTAAAACCGTACTCCGATGCCATGGCCTTCAGCTCTCCGGCCGTTCTGAGCAACCAGTCCAGCTCCTCTCCCGAGTACTTTTCATACCTGCCACTCTCGAAATCGTAATGGGTGCCAAAGCACTCGAAGAGGACCGCGTCTATATACGGGGCGACGTCCTTGATCATCGAAAACCCCCTGTTGATCATCACGAGCATCCCCTCTTCCTTCGCCCCCTTCACGAGCTTCACTATGCCCTCCTTCATCCAAGGATAGAGGTCGACCAAGTCTAGGTTGTCGAAGAAGACCCCCTTGAACCCCTTGCCTTTAAGGTAGGGTATGGCGTAGCCGAGTATTATCTCCCTCCACCTTTCGCTCGACGCGTTCACGACCCTCTCGTTCCAACCGTTTTTGGAGACGATCAGGGATTCGTCGACCATCTTGGCCCAGGGCTCCCACCCCCCTACGGTAGTGATGCTCACGTATCCGAAGGTGAGGACCCCGGCTTCGTCGAGCTCCTCGATTTCGCCTTTAGCCATCAGGGGGGAGAGGACGACGAGGTCGAACGCCTTCAACTCCTTGATCCTATCACTACCGTAATAGACTGCGAAGCTCTCGATGTGGGCGGAAAGGACGAGGGGGATCAGGAGGAGGGGTAAGGGCTTCATGTCTTAACGTTCGCTACAACCGTCACGGGGAATTCGTCCCCCCTGACCGGTTGCCATTCGGCGCCGACCCAGTTCGGGTAGGTAAAGGAGGAGGTCCAGTGCCACAAGGACCAAGACCCGACCCAATCCGGGTGCTCGCCGTCGTTCGCGAACAGCTCCTCCCTGCATACGCTTATGGTAACTCCGGGCTTCGCGTATATCCTGAAATAGATCTTGTAATTTCCACCGCTCGAGGAAACCCACCATTCGTAGGTGGCATATTCGTCCTCTGCGGTGACCTTGTTGGATGCGTCGTTGCTGGTTTCGAGCCTCACTATGTGGCCGACGTAGAGCGTCTTATCGATGGAGAACTGGAACGGAGCCGAGAGGCTATCGTAAGACGCGACTTGGAGGTTGTAAAGGCCCTGATCTACCACCTTGTCGAAGGTCATGGTGACGAGCTTTTCTTCTCTGGATTCGAAGGTCTCGTTCCCCCCTATAACCGCGAGGTCCCCCTTGGAAATGGCGCTAGTGCTCCCTATATAAGCCGAAGTCAGCTCGCCGGGGGTTGAGCCTATATTCCTAACGAGGGCTCTAAGCGCATAGTACCCGTCGAGCTCGTCGTCGTAAACCGGATCGACCCCTTCTATCGAGAAGAAGCTCTTGGCCCTCTCCGGCTTTATGGTTTCGGAGGTACTGCTGAAGAACCCTTGACCCCAAAGGTAAAGGATTATGCTCACGGATACGGCAATGGATATCAGCAAGATTATGGAAATTAGGGTGGATACACCCCTTTTGCCCATTCTACTCCAAAAATGAATTCCACTTCTTTTAAATTTTATTGTATAAATTCCATTCCTAAAGTTTAAAGCCCCCTCTCCCAAACGGTGGTATGGCCAGGATAGCGGTCATAGGGGGGACCGGGCTCTACTCCCTGCTCGAGGATGCCGAGGAGAAGGTCGTCGAGACCCCTTACGGCCCCCCTAGCTCCCCGATCTCCCTGGGATCGATATCGGG
>JAGGXQ010000070.1 GCA_021162925.1 Nitrososphaerota archaeon | reverse complement strand
GAAACGAAGGCCCTTTTACCCACCGCTACGATCCTCAACCCGGTTTTCGGGATCGGGGTATCTTATTAACCCTCCGATTCCTCCTTCGATTCCCCCTCTACCTTCACCGACTCCCTCTTCTCTCTCGCCTCCAGCTCCTCTATCCTCCTCAGCTCCCTCTTCAGGAACTCCTTGTACCTGGCCCTCTGCTCCTTGCTCAGCTTCTCTATGTTCTCCCAGAGGATGTTGGAGATGCTCACTATGCGCTCTATCACATCGAATATCAGGAACTTGCCTGTTACGCTGAGGGTCGTCAAGAAGTCCATCTGCCGCTCTATGCTCCTCTTCAACGCATCTACGTCGCTCAGGACGTCTTCTCCCCTCTTCGTCAACCTGTACCTTCCGTCCTCGTCTTCCTCTATCAGACCCTCGGATAAAAGCCTCCCCAGGAGGGGGTAGATCAGGCCCGGGGAAGGCCTCCAGAGCCCCTTGCTAAGCTTCTCGGCCTCTAGGATCAGCTCCCTGCCCCTCATGGGCCTATCCTTCAGCATCTTCAGGATCAGTAGCCTTGAAAATCCCCTTGGAACGGATGCGAGTATCCTATCTATGTCCATGCCACTCCTATGTCGCTAGCGATATATAAACCCTTCGCCAAGCTTTTATTTGCGGGTTTGGGAGTTTTCGGGATGCCTCTAGATGTGCATAGGGAAAGGCCGAAGTTCGAAGCCCCGATCCAGAGGGTGGGGGTCGTATCGGTCAGGGCGCCCATAAGCTATCTGAGCTTCGACGGCAAAAAGGTGCTCATGGTCCCCGAGTTCGACCTCTTCATCGATCTACCGATGGATCTGAAAGGGGTCCATATCTCCAGGAACTACGAGGCGATGGTGGAGGTGGTCGAGCTCCTGGACGGCAAGACCTTCAGGCTCGAAGACGCCTGCGGGCTCATGGCCAGGGAGCTTCTGAAGAGGCACGAGTATGCGAGCAGATCGGAGGTGAGGGCGAAGGGGGAGGTGATAACCCCGAAGAGGGCGCCGGTGACCAAGGCGAAGGGGTATGAGACCTTCGACGTCTTCGCTTCGGCCGTAGCCCGAAGGGACGGTAGCATCAGGAGGAGCATAGGGGTGGGGGTCGTGGGGCTCACCGCATGCCCTTGCGCCCAGGAGCTCCTGAAGGAGGGGGTTACGCTGCCCGACGACTTCCCGTTCGGGACCCACGTCCAAAGGGCCTACGGCGTGCTCATGACCGAGCTACCGGAGGGGTACGAGCTCGACGTCAAGAAGCTCTACGACATAGTCGAGCGATCCTTCAGCTCCCCCACGTACGGCACGCTGAAGAGGGCCGATGAGAAGGAGGTGGTCGAGCGCGCCCTGAAGAACCCGAAGTTCGCCGAAGACTGCGTCAGGTCCATGATGGATGGCTTCGTCGAATCCTTCCCAGACCTCGGGGACGACGTCGTCGTGAGGTTCTACGTGAGGAGCGAGGAGAGCATACACGAGCACGACCTGGTCGCCGAAAGCGTATGCGAGCTGGGGAGGCTGAGGTCGATGAGGAATGGAGGATAGGGCTAAGAGGTACTTCCCGGAAGGGTTCGGGGACAAGGAGAGGGCGATATTCGAGGCCGGGATAGCCTTGGCTTCGATATACCACCAATTCCTAGGGACGCCGATAGCCAGGAGGCCCGAGCTCTTGAGGGACCTCGAGAGGGCGATCGAGGGTTCGATGAAGCTCCAGCCTTACAGGGAGGACGTGAAGGTCAGGATACTCGACGAGGAGGTCAAGGGGGAGAAGAGGGACGAGTACGACTACGAGTTGCTGAAGGGCAGGCACTTAGACGTCAGCGTGGTCGTGAAGTATGGGAGGTTCAGGGTCTGGGGGAGGATGAGGTACGTAAAGGAGCTGGACTACACGCTCATGTACATCGAAAGGATCGAATCGACAAAAGATTAATATAAGTTAGCCTCAAGTCTAACTCAATGCATAAAGATGGGCTCATCTCGAAGATCGCCGGTGATATAGTCACCGACGACGAGCCCGGTAAGACCATGAGGGCCTGGAGGATCAGGCTCGAAGTGAAGCAGAGCGAGCTGGCAAAGTTCATGGGCGTGAAGCCTTCGGTCCTGTGTGATTACGAGATAGGGAGGAGGAGCTCCCCAGGCGTCAAGTTCGTGAAGAGGTACGTGGAGGGCCTCGTTAAGCTCACCAAGAAGTCCCTCAAGGACATGGTAATCGATGGGGAGGGCCTGGAGGGCATCCTGGAGATCAGGGAGTTCGAAGAGCCCGTCATAATAGAGGAGCTCGTGAAGGCCGTGAAGGGGAAAGTTGTGGAAGGGGACGAAATGCTCGACGACAAGATATACGGCTACACGGTGCTCGACAGCATAAAGGCGATATACGCCCTCTCCGGATTCGAATTCTACCGGATATTCGGCTCGACCAGCGAAAGGGCCCTGGTTTTCACGAAGGTCGGGATGGGGAGGTCTCCTCTTGTAGCGGTGAGGGTATCCCCCCTGAAGCCCAGAGTTGTGGTGCTACACCGTCCGAGGCAACTCGATCCCCTGGCGATCGAGCTGGCCAGAAAGGAGAGGATAGTCCTGGTGGTCTCGGAGGCGGAGGACGAGGAGGAGATAAAGGAGGGGCTGAAGGGGTTCTCCTAAAGTTTAAATCCCCAATTTTTTCTTACCTGGCGATGTACAGGTACATAAGGGAGACCTGGAAGGGGATATACAAGGACAGGGAGAGGCTAAAGGCCCTACTCGTCCGCTTGAGGAAGGAGCCTACCATGAAGAGGATAGATAGGCCCTCCAGGCTCGATAGGGCGAGGAGGCTGGGGTACAAGGCCGTCCAGGGAATAATAGTGGTGAGGGTGAAGGTCGCGAAGGGAGGGATGAGGAAGTCGAGGCCGAGGGCCGGGAGGAGGCCCAAGCACCTGGGGGTCGTCAAGATAAAGGCGAACATAAACGCGAAGGAGGTCGCGATAGGCAGGGTTAAGAAGAGGTATCCGAACATGAGGGTCCTGGGGGCCTACTACCTATGTGAGGACGGCAAGCACAAATGGTACGAGGTCATCCTAGAGGACCCGAACCACCCCAGGATCAGCCGCTCGTGAGCATCAGTATCGCCTTTGCCAGATCGCCTTCGGCTTCTTTAAGTGCGGCTTCGGCCCTCTCCTTGGATACGCCGGCCTGCTGGGCGACTAGGAGCACGTCCTCCTCGGTGTAGCACACCTTCTCCTCCACCTCCCTCTCCTCTATCTCTCCGCCCATGATTTGAAAGCTCCTCATCCCCTTCCCGCTCACCTCCGAGACCACAGGCCCCTTTATCACCAGCTCCTTATCCTTCATCCTTATCACGACCTCCTCCACCCCTTCCAGCTCCTTGAGCTCGAGGCCCATCCGCTTCAGAACCCTCCTAGCGTCCCTCCCAAGCATCATTTCGATCCCTCACGTACCTTTACGGCCACGCCCGATTTTAAGTGTTTCATCATTCTGCAGGATAGCTTCGCCCTCCCCACGGCTATGACCTCCCCTTCTGGGCTCAAGACGGCCACGTCCGAGCCCGGCCTCACCAGGTCCCCACAATCGAGCACGTGCTTCGAGAAGACCGATCTGCCGCTCCTCACCGCCTCGACCGCTTCCCTCTTCACCACGACGCAGTTCCTCCTGAACCCCTTCGCCTTTAACAGGAGCCTCGCGCCGAATACGGTAAGGGCTATGCTCCCATCGTGCCTCACGGTGGCCACCAGCCTCCCATCTAGGTAGACGTACCTGAGCCTCCCGGTCCTCTTCGAAGTCACCAGCTCGAGCCCTTCCTTGGGCAGGGCCTCGCTACAACCTTCACCGAAGAGGTAGTCGAGGCAGTCCAGGAACTTTTCGGCCAGGTCCAATTTCAGACCACTTTCGGGTAGAGGTTAAAAAGCTCACCCCCTCAAATCTGGCATGATAGGTCTGGTGGTCAACCCGATAGCCGGGATCGGGGGGAGGGTCGGGCTCAAGGGCTCGGACGGGGATGCGTGGAGGCTCGCCATGAAGCTGGGGGCGGAGCCGGTCGCGCCGAAGAGGGCGGTTGAGTTCCTAAAGGCCTTGGCCAAAAGGGTCGAGATCGCAACCTATCCCAAGCTGATGGGGGAGCTCGAGGCCATAGAGGCCGGATACAGGCCTTACGTGATAGGAGAGATCGGCGAAGAGACGAGCGCGGAGGATACGAAGAGGGCCTGCAGGGAGCTCATGGGGATGGTCGATCTCATAGTGTTCGTGGGCGGGGACGGAACGGCGAGGGACGTGCTCGATGCGGTCGGAACGGATTGCCTGGTGCTCGGGGTCCCTTCGGGGGTCAAGGTCTACTCCTCTTGCTTCGCCATGAACCCAGAGTACGCCTCGAAGCTGGTGCTCGACTACCTAGAAGGGAGGGGAGGGGTGAAGGAGGCCGAGGTCTTGGACATAGATGAGGAGGCCTTCAGGAGGGACAGGCTCAGGGTCAGGCTCTACGGATACCTGAAGATACCCTACGAGTTGGGCCTGGTCCAGGCGGGCAAGGAACCCTCCAGGTCGGGCAGGGACGTGATGGATAACCTGAAGGGGATAGCGAGGTACCTGAAGGAGGTGATGGACGACTCGGTCTACGTTTTGGGCCCGGGTAGCACCGTGAAGCACATAGCCGAGTTTCTGGGGATCGAGAAGACCCTGCTCGGCGTCGACGTGGTCTGGAGGGGCAGGGTGTTGAAGAGGGATGCGAACGAGGAGGAGATAATCGAAGCCATAAAGGGGAGGAGGGCGAAGCTCGTCGTCACCCCGATAGGGGGCCAAGGGTTCATCTTCGGGAGGGGGAACCAGCAGATAAGCCCTAGGGTCCTGAGGATGATAGGGAAGGAAGGGATAATCGTCATAGGCACGAAGGAGAAGATGAGGAAGCTGAAGTCCCTTCACGTCGATACGGGGGATAGAGAGTTAGACGAGGAGCTCAAGGGCTGGATAAGGGTCATAACCGACTACAGGGAGGAGGAGGTCTTCAGGGTGGACTAGTAAGGTTTATAAGGGGACCCATACCTCATTCTCCTAATGAAGCTCAGGAAGCTCTTTTCCACCCTCCCCTTATGGTTCTGGGTTAGCGTGCTCCTGGCCACCTCCGCCTTCGCCCTGAGCGTTTACGCGCCGATAACCCTGAACGCAACCGTTCTGGAGCCCGTCTCCGTAAGCCCGAAGTCGTTCAACGTCGTCCTGTATCCGAACGAGGAGAAGGTGATCAACGTGACTGTCACCAACGTGGGCAGTAAGCCCGTAACCTTGGACCTGAACTACGAGGTCGTGAACGTTCCATCGAACGGAAGCCCGGACGACATAACCATAACGAGTAGGACGCCATTCTCGGCGGTGCCCGGGACGAGCGTCCTCACCATAGTCGTCAAGGCGAACAACGGCGCGGTGGCAGGCTCCTACACCATATCGATAACGCTCTCGAGGCCGACCTTGACCGAGGGTTAGGGGTAAAGGTATTCGTAGAGTTCTCTGAGCCCGGATACGACCAGATCCGGCTTTATCCCCAGAGCCCTCTCCCCTCCGACCAGAACCGTGCTCATCCCTAGGCTCTTGGCCCCCATCACGTCGGGTATGGGCCTGTCGCCTATCATAACCGCATTCGAAGGCTCTTCGCCATTTAGGGCCTCCATGAATATCCTGGGGTGGGGCTTCCCAACGTATTCGACCTCTTTCTTGGTGGCGTGCTTTATCGCCTCGGCTATCGAGGACTCGCCCATGAAGTAGCCGGCATCCCCTAGGTAGCTACCCTTGAATATCGTGCTCGCCCCGGCGCACACGAGCTTCCTCCCCTTTATCACGAGCCTCATGGCGTAGTTCAGCCTCTGGTAGGTGAGGCCCCTGTCGGTCCCTATCACGACGACCTCGGCCGATTCGTCGTCCACCGGTTCCAGGCCGAGCTCCAGTAAATCCTCCCTGAGGCCGCCTTCGCTTATCACGAAGCACCTCTTGAACCCGAGGTCCCTGATGTACTTCGCCGCAACGTACCCCGCCGTGAACACCTCCTCGAGCTCTATGGGGAGGCCCTTTAGCTTCAGCGTTTCGAAGACGAACCTCCTCGACTTCCTGCTGACGTTGCTCACCAAGGAAACACGTTTTCCTTCTCGCTTGAGCCTCTCGAGTAGCTTTACCGCCATCTCCTTAAGGTTGGCGTTATCCATGTCGTCGCATATCACGCCCTCTATGTCGAAGAGGAAATGCCTCCACACCCCAGACCTTTGCCCGGCATGGACTTAAGCGTATCCGTAAGGGTTTAAGCCCTGGCTCGACCCTTGAACGGCTTTAAGAGTTTCACAAGCTCCAAGAAGGCGAGGCCGCTGAGCGAAATGAGGGCTATCTCCGCGAATTTCGTAGGGGCCAGGGG
Source organism: Nitrososphaerota archaeon (assembly GCA_021162925.1). Taxonomy (GTDB): domain Archaea; phylum Thermoproteota; class Nitrososphaeria; order Nitrososphaerales; family JAGGXQ01; genus JAGGXQ01. Next base: position 29 of record JAGGXQ010000070.1, on the reverse strand, counting down.
GACCGTGTCGAACACGAAGTTGAAGAAGG
>JAGGXQ010000010.1 GCA_021162925.1 Nitrososphaerota archaeon | reverse complement strand
GCACGTTGTAGAAAATTATAACATAAAAAACTCGATGAAAACCGCTGAAAGCATATATGAAGAGCTCTTGGCGTACCACGCTTCTAGACGGGTTTAGTTCTTTCACAAAACATCTAACTTTTATCATTATAAGATTAAATTTATATCTGAACCTCTTACTGGTAGGTTAACCTTTAACAATTACCGATCTAAAGACTTGAATATATTAGTTTAAAAACTCGAACATAAGGGTAGGTTCGCAAGCGTCCTGAACAAGTAGTCGAACTGGAAGAGGAGCACGAACACCGATAGCAGAAGCCAAGGCTCGAAAGCCCTCCTGCTCCTCCCCAGGATGGAGCAGTAGCCCAAGGCCGACAGGACCTGGATCGGCAGGTTGTAGAGCACCCTCACCTGAAATCCGTAGTTCCCTAGAGCGAACGCGACCGAGCCCAAGGCTACCATGCCGAGCAAGAGCCTATCGAACCTGTCTTCGAGCTTCATGAAGAGCGATGCGTAGAGGGCTAGCAGGGGGGTTATGAAGTTCGTGTAGAAGCCGCCCAGGTACACGTGGGTAGCGTAGGCGACGTTGTACCACCTCCTCATGAACTCCCCCAGGCCTATAGGGCTCGTAAGCTCCACGCCCCACTCGACCCCGCTCCTAGCCCCTAAGAGTAGGGTCCTCGCCTGATCCGTAAGCAGGCACAGGGCAAGCAAGGAGAGCATGAGCAACACCTTCTTACTGAGCTTGCGCTCTTTGGCAACGGTCAATACCAAGAAGAGCCCGAACCCTATCATGAGCATGGTCCAGGTCGCCGAATGAGATAGGAGCACGCCGAGCGAGGACGCCAGGGCGAGCGAGTAATCCTTGAAGGATTCGGAGTCCCATAAAGCGACGAGGTGGGACATGAAGAGGTAAGAGAATATGAGGGCGATCCAGTTCGCGAAGAACCCGGAGTAGAGCCCGATCGTTTCGTGGTAGGAGAAAAGGGTGAACAAGGCCGCTATGGCCGCTAACTGCGGGCTCTTCGTCCCCTTCTTAACGAACTGAAACACGGATAGGATGAGCAAGGGCCCCAAGAGCACGGGGATGAGCCTTATCGCCCACTCCTCGTTCCCGGAGAGCCCCGCGAGCGAGTACATGAGCAGCAAGGGGATGGGCCTGTCCCCGCTATGCCCCCCTTGGGTGAACGCGTAAGAGACCACATCCGGAGCCTTGCCCATCTCTTCGAGCCACTCCTTGTAGTATATGACGTCGACGCTCACGCTAACCCCGTGAGGGTTGACGGATGGCAAGTAAGGGTAGATCGCTACGAAAACGCTCATCGCCATCGAGAAGAGCAGCAACCCCTTGGCCCATCTGGCCGGGAAGGTCGGGCGAAACTCGAAATCCACCTTGGGCAAAAGGTCGGCCAGGGGCCTGATGAGCCACCAGAAGAAGAGCAGGACCAAGAGGTAAGGGGTCAGGAGGCCGGATATGTAGAAGAGCTGCATCTCCAGGTAAGGGAAGTGCCAGCTAGGATCCCCGTAGAGCGGGGTCGGGTAGATCGGGTACAAGAGCCACCTTACCAGGGAGATGGCTTCGATCGCCGCCAAGATCAGGATGAAGTAAGAGCACACGTGCGGGAGCTTCTCCCTCAAACCCCTCCTATCCCTGAGCATCAGAGCCAAGCCGAGGGCCAGGGCTACGGCCATTAGGATCAGGTCCGCGTTCCTATCCCCGGTCAGAGTAAGATCGGCGACCCTCTCCCAAGTTATCCTTCTTATCGTCGGGTAGTATATGACGCCGAAAAGGTTCAAAGCCTGGATAATGGCGATGAATAGCCCAAGGGAGACCAGAAACGAGCTCAAATTCTCCAAAAATCTACCCATTTTCACTTAAATCAAATCCGGAATTTAAAAGCGTTGCCTCCGGCTGCTCTTACGAAAGGTGCGATATTTTTATAACCCACGCTCTACGTGAATTCACGTGATTTGGATTGAAGGTGAGCACCGTTTCCGAGATGCACGGATTGGACTCTAGGGCGGTCGAGCTCGGCATAGATCACCAGCTCCTGATGGAGAACGCCGGCCACGCCGTCTACTTCGCCATCTTGAAGGAGTTCGGGATCAAGGGTAAGAGGTTCGTCGTAATAGCCGGGCTAGGGAACAACGGCGGCGATGCTCTGGTGGTCGCAAGGAAGCTCCACTCGAACGGTGGGGAGGTGAAGGTCTTCGTGGTAGGGGACCCATCTAGGTACAAGGGCCCTGCGAGGAAGAACTACGAGATAGTCGAGAGTCTAGGGCTCGATCTGACCACGATAACCGAAGATTACCAGCTAAAGGGACTTTCAGACGCTTTGGCTCGGTGTGATGCGGTCGTCGACGGGCTCTTCGGAACGGGCCTATCTAGGGAGGTCAAGGGCCTGCACAGGAAGGTGATAGAGGAGGTCAACGGCGCTAAAAAGACCGTCTTCAGCATAGACATACCTTCTGGCGTGGGAGGCGACGATGGGAAGGTGTACGGCGTCGCGGTAAAGGCCGACTACACGATAACGTTCGGCCTTCCGAAGATAGGGAACGTGGTCTACCCGGGCTGCCACTACGGGGGCAAGCTATTCGTCTCCTACATATCGTTCCCCCCCGACTTGTACGAAGGCGAGTGGATAAAGAGCGAACTCAACTCGCCCGTGAGGCTGCCCGAGAGGCCGAAGTGGGGCCATAAGGGCACCTTTGGGAAGCTTTTGGTGGTCGCGGGGGCGAGGAACTACTACGGGGCCCCTTACTTCTCATCGCTCTCCTTCCTCAAGGCGGGCGGGGGCTACTCCAGGCTCGCGGCCCCGAAGTCCATCATACCCCATATAGCATCGAAGGCGAGCGAGGTGGTCTACATACCCCTGGAGGAGACGGAGGAGGGCTCGATAGCGAGGGAGAACGAGGACGGGATACTCGACCTGATAGAGGAATACGGCATAGACGTGGTGATACTCGGCCCCGGCACGTCGCTCAACGAAGAGACCCAGGAGTTGCTGATAAGCCTTGCCGAGAAGATCGAGAAGCCCGTGATAATAGACGGGGATGGGCTCACCGCGATATCCAAGCGAGTCGAGGTCCTGAACTCGAGGAGGGCCCCGACCGTGCTCACCCCTCACCCGGGCGAAATGTCGAGGCTTACGGGGAAGAGCGTGAGGGAGATAGAGGGGGCCAGGGTCCCTTCGGCTAGGGAGGCGGCATCCGCCTTCAATTCCTACCTGGTGCTCAAGGGCGCGCACAGCCTCATAGCCTACCCCGATGGCAGGGTATTCGTCAACCTGAGCGGGAATCCCGGGATGGCCACCGCGGGCTCGGGGGACGTGCTTACGGGGACGATAGCCGCCATGTACGGCCTAGGCCTGGAGCTCGGGGATGCGGTCAGGATGGGCGTATTCGTCCACGGCCTGTCGGGAGACCTTGCGGCCAAGGCTAAGGGGGAGGATGGGATAACCGCCGAGGACATACTGCTCTGGCTCCCCGACGCCATGAAGGCGTTAAGGGAGAGGTTCGAAGAGGTCGTCTCGAGCTACATGCCCGAGGTGATCTGATGAGGGCGTGGGTCCTGGAGAGGCAGGCGAAGATAGAGGAGAGGCCTCTCAAGCTCGTCGAAGACTACCCGGACCCGGAGCCGTCTAGGGGCCAGATAAGGATAAAGGTGAAGTCGTGCGGGATATGCAGGACCGATCTCCACATAGCGGAGGGCGATCTACCTCTGCACAAGAGCCCCGTGATACTGGGCCACGAGATAGCGGGGATCGTCGACAAGGTGGGGGAGGGGGTCAGGGACTTCAAGGTTGGGGACAGGGTCGGCCTGACCTGGCTCTACAGCACCTGTGGGAGCTGCAAGTACTGCACCTCGGGCCGAGAGAACTACTGCCCGAACCGCGTAAGGACCGGGTGGGACGTCGACGGAGGCTTCGCCGAGTACGTGGTGGCCCAAGAGGGCTATGCCCTGAACCTCAACGGCGTACCCCTCGGCTTCGACGACCTCGCCCCTTTGATGTGCCCCGGGGTCGCATCTTACCTCGCATTCGAGCTCGCGTCCCCGAAGCCGGGGGATAGGCTGGGCATCATAGGCTTCGGCCCGACCGCCTACTACCTCACCAAGATAGCCAACGGGTTGGGGATCGAGGTGTACGTGAGCACCAGGGCGAAGAGGCACAGGGAGCTCGCGGAGCAGCTGGGAGCGGCTTGGATCGGGAACCTGTTGGAGGAGGCACCCCCTAGAAAGCTCGACTGCATAGTATCCTTCCCCCCGATAGGGGAGGCCGTCGAAAGGGCGCTCGAGGCCCTCAACCCAGGTGGCACCCTTGTCCTGGCCCAAGTCGCATCGACCCCGATAACCATAGGCAGGTACGAGAACCTATGGGGCAAGACGATAAAGACGGTCTACAACGTGAAGAGGAGCACATCTAGGGCCATGGTAGAGCTGGCCAAAAGGATAGACATGAGCATAGAGAAGAGGGTCTTCGGGTTCGAGGAGCTCCAGGATGCGATGATAGAGTTCGGGAAGGGCAGGATCGAGGAGATGACGAGCGTCCTGAAGGTGAGCCCTTAGGAAATCTTATAAGAACGAACCAAATCCTTTCGGGGATGAGGGTAAAGGTAATCTCTTTGGCAGCGATGGTGGCCTCTCTTTACGCGGTAGGGACGGTGGCCCTTACCCCGATAGCCTACGGGCTGGTCCAGGTCAGGCTCACCGACGCCCTGATAGCGCTCAGCTTCATCCCCGAGATGGGCTGGGGGGTGGTCCTAGGGGTTACCCTAGGGAACTTGGTGGCTAATGCGTTCTCCCCATACGGCTTCCCGGACCTGATCCTAGGCACGGTGGCGAACTTCTTGGCATCTTGCATTTGCATGATATTCGGCAGGGCGAAGGTAAGGCATGGGTTGCTTTTGGGGACCCTTGCCTCATCGGTGGTGATAGCGCTCATCATAGGGGCAGGGCTGCTCTACGGCATCTACAGGGTTGCCAGCCCCGGCGTATGCTTCCTCGCGGTCCTGGCGGGGGAGCTCATCTCCGTGGTCCTGGTAGGGAGCATGCTTGTCAAGGCGCTCTTGAGGACCAAGGCGATCGAGAAGCTGGTGGGCTAGCCATGGAGGACGAAGTGCAAGACAGGATACTGATCTACCGCCCCTTGACCGGCCCTTACTTCACATTCCTGCTCCTCATGACCTCCCTCTTGCTTCCATACTACATCGAGGCGGGGATCCTGTTCAGCCTCTCTCTCGGCACCCCCCCTTACCTCATTTTCGGCGTCTTCGCCTCCTCGCTCTTCGGTAGCTGTCTGAACCTTAAGGTCGCCGAGGTCGAATCGATCCAGCCGATCACGTACTTCGAGGAGGTGAGCTTCTTCGGGATCAGGTGGAGGATACCGAGCGTGAGGTATGGGAAGAGGAAGACGCTGATCGCCGTGAACCTGGGAGGGGCCCTGATCCCGACCGCCTTC
>JAGGXQ010000121.1 GCA_021162925.1 Nitrososphaerota archaeon | reverse complement strand
GTGGTGGAAGAGGGGAGGATAGCCGGGCTGATAACCATACGGGATATACTCAGGTACATAAAGCGTAAGAGGTGCCTGACCGGAGGTTGCGGGTTGGATGAGGTGATGGACGTCGCGGTCTCCAAGGTCATGAGGAAGAAGCCGATAACCATAAGGCCCGACGAGACCCTGTGCTCGGCCATGAGAAAGGTGAAGAGGCACGATATAAGCACCCTCCCCGTAATAGACGAAGGCCTCCTGGTCGGCATAATCACCAGGTTCGACATCCTTAAGGGTCTGGTCTTGGAGAAGGGAGCTGGGGAGGTGGCCAAGCTCCTAAAGTGATCTCCCTTGGAGAGGAGCATAGAGGACTACAGATCGATCGTCGGGGAAGGGGAGGTCGAAAGCATCCTGGAGCTCGCCGAAAGGGTAAAGGGCGCCAAGGTCATACACGTGAACGCCACCTCCTACGGGGGAGGGGTTGCCGAGATCCTCAAGAACCTCGTCCCTTTGGCGAGATCGGTGGGGCTGAAGGCGAAGTGGGAGATCCTGAAGGCGGATCCGGAGTTCTTCGGGATAACCAAATCGATCCACAACGCCCTTCAGGGGAACATGAAGATAAGGATAGGCAGGAAGGAGAGGCGGCACTACCTCTTGGTCAACGAAAAGAACGCCGAGGAGCTCGATCTCGATGCCGACGTGGTCATGATACACGATCCCCAACCCCTGCCTCTCATAAATTGGAAGAGGGATGGGAAGTGGGTCTGGAGGTGCCACATAGACATATCCGAGCCGAACCCAAGGGTCTGGAGGTTCGTGAAGAGATTCATAGAGAAGTACGACGCCATGGTCCTCTCATCGGAGAGGTACATCCCGAAGGGGCTGAGGATGAAGGTATTCATCAGGTATCCCCCCATAGATCCCCTCTCGGACAAGAACAGGCCGATACGCCAGAGCGAAATAGAGAAGGTCCTAGGGAGGTACGGCATCGATCCCGACAGGCCGATCGTAGGGCAGGTGGCCAGGTTCGATCCTTGGAAGGATCCCCTAGGCGCGATAGACACCTACTTGAAGGTCAGGGAGAAGGTCCCGGGGACCCAGCTCCTGCTCATAGGCTCCTTCGCCCACGACGATCCGGAGGGGAGCGAGTGGTACAGGAAGACCGTCGAATATGCTAAGCCTCACAGGGATATCCACATCCTCACGAACATGGATGGGGTCGGGGATAGGGAGGTGAATGCCTTGCAGCGCTCCTTCACGGTGGCGATGCAGCTCTCGATAAGGGAGGGATTCGGCCTTGCGGTTACCGAAGCCCTGTGGAAAGGGGTTCCGGTGGTCGCTAGGAGGGCCGGTGGGATACCCCTTCAGGTCATAGACGGCATAACCGGCTTCCTGGTGAACGGGATCGACGAAGCGGCAGAGAAGGTAACCCTGCTCATAAGGAGGCCCTGGCTCGCTAGGGAGCTAGGCCACAACGGGCTCATGCACGTAAGGAGGAACTTCCTGATAACCAGAAACCTGAAGGAGTACCTGAGGATGCACATAGACCTGGTCGGGAAGTAGCGCCGGGGGTGGGATTCGAACCCACGAGGCCCGGAAGGGCCACAGGCTCTCAAGGCCTGCGCGTTCGTCCACTCCGCCACCCCGGCGATCCTCATCCCCCTGAGAAGCTTAATAAGCTTGACCCGTTCATGCAGCATGTGGGCTACAGGTCGCTCGAGCACACCAGCGACGCCTACCTGGAGGCTTGGGGTTCTAGCCTAGAGGAGGCCTTCGAGAACGCGGCGAAGGCGCTCTTCGATACGATGGTCGAGCTGGAAAAGGTGGAGGCGGTCGAGGAGGACTCGTTCGAGGTCGAGGGGGAGGACCTAGAATCCCTGCTCTACAACTGGCTGGAATCGCTCCTGATCGAGTTCGACTCCAGGGGGATGGTCTACAGGGAATTCGACGTGCGGATAGAAAGTAGCGCCGGGGGCTTCAGGCTTTCGGCGAGGGCCAAGGGGGAGCGATTCGACCTGGAGAAGCACGGGTACAAGGTCGGGGTCAAGGCCGTCACCTATCACCTCATGAAGGTCGAGGCCGACGATACCTACAGGGTCAGGTTCCTGCTCGATATCTGACGGGCTGGAAAGTTGGTATAAAAACTATATAGAAGCTGGTAAAAATTTGCCTATAACCCGTATGGAAAAGTTAAAATAACCCTGAAATCGAATCCGCTCCGATGGCCCTGGAGACCGTTACAGAGAAGCCCCCCGCCCACGAGGCTTCGAACCCCGATCGGTTGCTGAAAACGATCCTCGAAGACAGCTCCAAATGCACCCACTGTGGTTTCTGCTTGGCCGTATGCCCGACCTACGAGTTACTCAGGGTCGAGCCCCACTCCCCTAGGGGTAGGATATATTTGGCAAAGGCCTTGGCCGAGGGGAGGCTGGAGCCTACAGCGTCGGTCAGGGATTACCTTTACGGTTGCGTGATGTGCAGGGCCTGTGAGCTCGCCTGTCCCTCTGGAGTCCACTACGGGGAGATACAGGAGGTCGCAAGGGATTACATCGAGAAGCACGTCAAGAGGCCTTTGATGGAGAGGTTGATGAGATGGGGCATGTTCAATGTAATGTTTCATGGGCCTAGGCTCTTCAGGCTATCCTTCAGGCTCCTTAGGTTCTACCAGAGGAGCCCCAGGCTCCAGAAGTTCATCGACAAGTTAGGCATCTTGAGGAAGGTTCCGTACGAGCCTGCGAAGTGGCTCTTCGCCTACCCGCCAATACCCGACAAGTTCTTCACAAAGTCCGGGTACTTCAAGGCCTACGGGGAGAGCAAGTATAAGGTTGGGATGTTCAAGGGCTGCGTCATGACTACCCTGTTCGCCCACATGAATGAGGCAACCTTGGAGATACTGAGGCTGAACAACTGCGACGTCATAATACCGGAGGGGCAGTGGTGCTGTGGTGCCTTCCACACTCACAACGGATACAGGGAAGTTGCAAAGGCCTTCGCCAAGAGGAACATAGACGCCTTCTGGCCTTACATAAAGGAGCTCGATGCGATAGTCGCTAACGCTTCTGGATGTGGGACCCTTCTGAAGGAGTATGGTGAGCTCTTGAGGGACGATCCGGAGTACGCCGAAAAAGCCAAGGTCTTCAGCTCTAAGGTCAAGGACTTTACCGAATGGCTCGCCGATATAGGCCTGCCGAACAGGAACATGGGGAGGGTTGAGATGAAGGTGACCCTCCAGGACACCTGCCACCTGGTGAACGTCCAGAAGATCAGCCACGCCCCCAGGTTCCTGCTGAAGGCGATACCGGGCCTGGAGTTCGTCGAGATGAAGGACCCCGCCAAATGCTGTGGAAGCGGTGGAAACTACTACATGTTCAACTACGACATATCTAAGTGGATGCTCGATAGGAAGATAAAGTACGCAAGCGATACCGGGGCCGACGCCCTAGTGACCGTGAACGCCCCTTGCTACATACAGCTAAGGCTGGGCCTGCTCACGAACAAGTCCAAGATGAAGCTGTTGCACATAATCGAGCTACTGGACATGGCCTACAAGAAGGCGAAGAAGGGCGGGTAGCTACCTATCCCTCTCGAACTCGATGGTCAGCCTCCCCCCGGATAGTTTGGCCCTCTTGAGGCTCATCAAGTAGGCCATGGCCGGCAAGGGTATCACGTTCACGACCTCGCCTATCTCGGTCTTCATCCTAACGATGAGTTCGTCCCCGAACCTCTCCGTTTTCAGATCCTCCTTCGACGTAAAAGGAGCCCTTATCCTTATCACGAGCCTATCCTTGCTGGAGCTTATCTCGAACGGGGAGCCCTTGTAGTAGATGCTCGCCGGGTCCTCTTCTCCAAAGAGCTCATCCGCGCACTTCTTGAGCATATCCATCCCCTTTAGCTCCCTCTCGAAGAGCCTCAGCCTCTTTACGGGCAAAGGATACACGTTCCTCTCCAACTTCTTCTCTATCTCCTCTTGAGAGCTTATCCACTCCTTGAAGTACCCGTCCTTCACCACGCTCGGCAGCACCTTGTTTATTATCGCCAGGTCGACGTTGACACCGTAAAGGTTGGTTATGAGCAGGGTCCTCATCAGGTTCTCGAAGCTGAAGGTGTCCGGGTTCGCTATTAGCCTCACGCTGGATCTATCGACGTCGCTCAAAATGCCCCAGAGCCTCTCCAGCCTGCCCACGAACGACGCCTGTCCCCTTATCGCCTCTTTATCCGGGGTCGGAGCACCAAAGATGGGTTCCAGAAGCTTCATCGCACCGGCAAGGGGGCTGAGCATTCCGAGCAGCTTCCTCCCAACCTTCCCGACTATCTTGGGCAGGAATATGTACCTGAGCGCCTCCCCGGATGGAACGGTGTCGAGTATGATCACGTCGTAATCGCTCCCCTCAAGCTCCTCCAGCTTGAGCAGGGCGAAGGTGTTCGTCATCGCCGGTAGAGATGCGAGCTCGTAGGCGAGGACCTCGTCTATCCCTTTCGCCGATAAGACCTTTGCGAAGTATTCCTGAATGGCCGCGTAGCTCTTCTTGACCTCCGCGATCGAATCTATCTGCATGGCCCAGAGGTTCCTGCTAACCTCCACCGGCTCGCTCCCTATATTCGTCGAAAACGCATCTGATAGGCTGTGGGCCGGATCCGCCGATAGGACCATGGTCTTGTAGCCCAATTCGGAGCACCTCAGGCCGGTGGCGCACGAGATCACCGACTTCCCCGTTCCCCCCTTCCCCGTGTAT
>JAGGXQ010000104.1 GCA_021162925.1 Nitrososphaerota archaeon | reverse complement strand
GTGCATAAGCTGCAAGTATTGCGTAATGGCCTGCCCGTTCGACGCCAGATACATGGACGAGCTTACGATGATCCCGGATAAGTGCACCTTCTGTGAGCATAGGTTGAAGGAAGGGAAGCTACCGGCCTGCGTCGAAGCCTGCCCGACCAACGCTAGGGTATTCGGAGAGCTCAACGAACTATTTGTCAGGGCGAAGGGTTCGGGCAAGCACATGTGGCGTGGTGAAGGCTTCGTCGGAGGAGGGACTTCCGTGATATACCTGACGAGCGTGCCACTCAAACCGATCCTTCACAAAGAGAAGCCCGTAAGCTCCACGCTGATGACCAGGGGCAGGGAGATAGTGAAAGATCTGGGCTACATCGGAATAGCCCTCGTGACGGCTATATCGGTGGCGATGATAGTCGCCAACTGGGCTAGCAGGAAGGAGGTGAAAGAATGAGCGGCGAAAGGACCATAAGGATTATAACGACCTTCCAGTCCTTCACACATAACCACATAATGCACTTCTGTCTCATAGCCGGCTTCGTATACCTACCGCTCATAAACAAGGAGTGGTTCGGCTGGATAACCTACTTCCTCGGAATCCTCGCCCACCCCTTCTATCCAGCAACCGATGTGATGGTAGTCGGGATGCTGGTGGCGAGGATAATCCACAGGATATGCGGCTTCGGGATAATAGCGATAGCGACGCTGTACTTCGTCGTGCAGCTAAGGGAGTACAAGAAGTGGGAGATCACGAAGCTCGGGGGCGAGCTCATGGACCTATACCGCCACTACTTCAAGGGCGAGCATGCTGAGTTCGGCAGATACAACCCAGGCCAGGTCCTGTTCTTCTGGCTCTTCGCCCTCCCCTGCATCGCTGTAGCTTCGGGTAGCGGGCTAGTCCTGGTGTTCAGCGACTTCTTCGGCCCTCATGCTGCAGGCACGGCGCTCTTCTTCCACGACTTGGCCTTTTACTGGGGCGTCATAGGCCTGATATTCCACTTCGTCGCCGGGATAGTCATACCTGAGAACAGGCCGGCTGCACATGCTATGTTCAGGACCGGCGAAGTGCCAGAGAGTTACGTAAAGGAGCACCACTCCCTATGGTACCACCGCCTCCAGCTCAAGGAGTTCGAAAAGGAGACGGAGTAGGCTCTCCCTTTCTATTTTTATGCCATGTCTCTCTATTCTCCTTATACCGAAGGAAAAAATATAAACCATAAATAAAAAAGGTTATTGATGAGGAAGGATATAGAGATCAGGAAGGTCCAGCAGGTAGGGCAATCCACGCTCACGGTCTCGCTTCCAAAGTATTGGGTCAACCGAGTTGGCCTGAAGAGGGGGGACGTCGTCGTCTTCGTCACCGACGACGATGGTAGCCTTAAGCTGTTCACGAACTCGATGGTCAGCGAATTTTCGGAGCCGGAGTGCTTGGTCGAGGTCAAGGCGTTCAAGAAGAAGGGCACCTTGTCCAGGGCTATCATAGCCGCGTATGAAATCGGGTATGACAGGATAAAGATCGTTTCGGACAAGACCTTAACGAAGGAGCAGATAAAGGAGGTGAGGAGTGCCGTGGAAAAGCTCGTGGGGGTGGGCGTGATCGAGCAAGGACTCAATTACACGCTCGTGCAGGCGATGGTCGATCCGTCGAAGTTCCCCTTGGAAGGGTTGAAGAAGAGGATATCGACCCTCATCTCGTCGATGCTTTTGATGATCATGAAGATAGTGAGAGGAGAGGGGGAGGACTCGATCGAGGAGATATCGTACGTAAAGGAGGAGCTCGATAAGCTATGCCGGCTGGCCATCAGGCAGGTCTTCCTGGCGAGCGAGTGTAGGGTGGTCGCGAGGAAGATAGGGGCAGGTTACGTAACCAACTTGATAGAGGATAGGATGGTGATAGGCATACTTCAGAAGGTCGGGGCCACGTTACTCAACTTGGCCCTATTGCTCTCGAAGGAACCTTCGACCAGAAGGAAGAGCAGATCCCCCATATTCGACGTCTTGAGTGGGATTCTGAAGAGCACGCTCGAACTGATCGAGTCTCCGAACATAGAGGCGACGAGCGAAATAATCACGGAGGCCGAGAAGCGGATCTCCGAACTTCACGCCGAAGGGGAGAAGCTCAAGGGGGCGCATTCGAACGGGATCGCCTGGCTCATCAGGCAACTGTTCGATTACTGCACCCTGATATGCGAGGTAATGGCGAACAGGTGCATGGAAGAGTTCGCACCATCCTGCATGGTTAGGAGGATCCGTCTCCCTTGATCACGCCAAGTTCGAGAGGCCCAAGGACTTCGCGTAGTCCAGAGCTTCTAGGTACTCCTCGGTCCTGAGGCTCCTCCTGAGCTCCGGCACCTCCCTCGCCCTCCAGTAAGGCGTGTACTGGTCCATGATGTTGACCCTGACCCAATCCCCGAGGTTATCCCTTATCCAGCGCAGTATCGGCTTGGCGCAGCAGTCTATATGCTCCGGAAGGAGGAGCACCCGTATTATGAGTTCCCCGCCCTTGGCCGCGAGCAGGTGGTTTCTCTTACATACCTCGACGTACTTCGGGGCGTTAGATATCCTCAAAGCGCACTCGTCCCTGCCGTACTTGAAGTCGAGCAGGTAGACGTCCACGAATCCCATCAGGAGCTTCGCCGTCTCCACGCTGTAGTAGCCGTTGCTGTTCCAGACCGTAGGGACGTTCACCTTCACGTGCCTGAAGGCTTCGAGCCAAGAGTGGAGCCAAGGGGTTGGGGAGCCGCCGACCATGTTGCAGTTCCTGCACCCGATCTCCCTCAGCTCCGTGACGAGCCTCGCGAGCTCCTCGGGGGATAGAGGGGTCCCCGCCTCGAAGTGCTGGGATATGGTCCAATTCTGGCAGTGGAGGCAGGTCAGGTTGCACCCGATCGAGAAGATCGTGCCACTAGGGACGAGCTCGGGCTCCTCACCCAGATGGGGGAAGGCGGATGAAAGCAGAAAGGTGCCGCCACAGCCACAGTAGCCGAGTTCGCCCCCCTCCCTGTCGACCATGCACCTCCTCTCACAGAAGTGGCAGGACCTTAAAATCCTCCTCGCGATCTCGGCCTTTAGGTCCAGGTAGCTCCTCCTAGGTTCCTCGAGCTCTTCGATCGATACCCTCCCCTCGTCTATCTCGGATTCGAGCCTGTAGAACTCTTCGGTCAGCTCGTCGTGAAGCTCCCAGAGCCTATCGAGGGGTTCATCGGGTTCGAACTCGGCCTTGAGCCTTTTGGCTATGAGGAACTTCGCAGGTAGCTCGTCCTTCATCACCTTAAGGTATCTTTTCAGAGACCTGGCTACTTTTCTGTCCCCTAGAACGGTCAAAGCGTCGGGCCTTATGCTGTACCAGCTCATCCCCCTTTCGATCTTTATCTTAGCCTAAAAGGATAAATGGTTTGCCCGCCGGATGGGGCGAAAAAGCGCTACAAAGAGGAAGGTTCGGGTTTAAAGGTCGAAGTAAAGGTAGAACTCGTATGGGTGTGGCATCGACTCCACTTTACCGTAGTCCTTGAGTTCGAGTTCGGCGATCGTGTCTATCAGCTCCTTGTCGAACACGGGCTTCAGGTACTCGTTGTCGCTGAGCAGGGATTCGACGGCTTCCTTAAGGCTCCCTGGCAGCTCCCTTATGCCCATCTCCCTCTTTTCCTCCTCCGTCAGGCTGTAAACGTTCCCGTCGAACGGGTCTCCGGGATCCAGCTTCTTCTTTATCCCATCCAGCCCGGCCATCAGTATCGCGGAGAAGCAGAGGTATGGGTTCGCCGAAGGATCTGGGGGCCTGAACTCTATCCTCTTGCTCGCCGCAAAGTTCCTCCCCCTGTGGTAGGCGGGGACCCTTATCCCGGCGGACCTGTTGGCCACGCTCCAAGTCACGTAGACCGGTGCCTCGTACCCTGGAACCAGCCTCTTGTAGGAGTTCGTCGTCGGGGCCGATACGGCCATCAGGGAGCTGGAGTGCTCCATCAACCCTCCTATAAAGTACCTGGCGGTATCGCTGATCTCGGCGTATTCGTCGTTTTCGTCGTAGAAGACGTTCTCCCCATCCCTCCAAAGACTGACGTTGACGTGCATCCCCGAGGCGCTGTCCATGTATACCGGCTTCGGCATAAAGGTGGCTATGAGCCCCTTCTGCCTCGCCAGGTTCTTGACCACGTACTTGTAGGTCATGACGTTGTCAGCCATCCTAGTGAGGTGGCCGAACTCCATGTCTATCTCGCACTGCCCCGCCGTGGCCACCTCGTGGTGATGGGCGATGCAAGGTATCCCGAAATCGTCCTCTAGAATCTTGGCGACCTCGGATCTGAACCCCATGAGCGTATCCTGTGGCGGAGCCGGGTAGTATCCCTCCTTGAACCTTATCGGATAACCGTTAGATCCCCAAGCCTCCTCCTTAGACGCTACTTCGAACCACATCCCCCTGTAGGGCTGTGAGACGTCCCAGCTCACTTCGTCGAACACGAAGAACTCAACCTCGGGACCCCAGAAAGTCTCATACCCCAGCTCCTTTGCGTACTCCTCGGCCCTCTGGGCCACTCCTCTAGGATCTTTTCCGAGCCTCCCCTTTCCCTTCCCCCAGTACACGTCACATAGGAACCTGCACGATTCTTCGAACCATGGCAGTACGGCGAAGGTCGATGGATCGGGTTTCAGCACCAGGTCGGATTCTTGGATCAGGGCGAACCCGTTTATCGAGGAGCCGTCGAGCTTCGGTATTCCGTTTTCTAGGATGTCGGCGTTTATGAGCCTGGACGAGACGGTGGTATGCTGTAGCCTCCCCCTTATGTCCGTGAACTGCAGGTCCACGAACCTTATACCCTTCTCCTTTATCGTCTTAAGTACCTCGTC
>JAGGXQ010000014.1 GCA_021162925.1 Nitrososphaerota archaeon | reverse complement strand
GCTCAGGGATGCCGAAGTCTACGCCCTAGATGAGCCATCGGCCTTTTTGGACATCGAGGACAGGCTCGCCCTCGCCAAGCTCATCCAGAGGTTCGTCAAGGATCACGGGAAGGCCGCCATGATCATAGACCACGACATCCAGCTCATAGACATAACCTCGGATAGGATAATGGTCTTCTCAGGGGAGCCTGCGATCAGGGGGCATGCGAGCGAGCCGATGCTAAAGGAGAAGGCCATGAACCTATTTCTAAAGGAGCTGAGCATAACCTACAGGAGGGATCCGGATACGGGCAGGCCTAGAGTCAACAAGCCGGATAGCAGGCTCGACAGGGAGCAGAAGGAGAAGGGCTCCTACTACTACCTGGGGAGATGAGGCGCTTAAAGAAGCTGCTCGGCGGCGTTTTGAGCGAGGAGGAGCTGAGGTCGATCCGATCCGGCCTTGACGTAATCGGGGACATAGCGATACTGAAGCTCCCGGACTCGCTCATGCCGAAGGCTGGGCTCATATCGGAGGCGATAATGGAAGTCAATAGGAACGTGAGGACCGTGCTCAGGCAGGTCGGGGGCATCGTGGGGGACTACAGGCTCAGGAGGCTGGAGCACCTGGCAGGGGAGCGAAAGACCCTGACGAGGTACAAGGAGAACGGCTGCGTGTTCGAGCTCGACGTCTCTAAGGTTTACTTCTCTCCCAGGCTTTCGAGCGAGAGGCTCAGGATAGCGAAGCTGGTGAAGGATGGCGAGGTGGTGGTGAACATGTTCGCGGGGGTAGGTAGCTTCTCCCTCGTGATAGCGAGGCTGAAGAGGGCCAAGGTGTACAGCATAGACCTGAACCCCTACGCCATTAAATACATGAAGCGGAGCCTAGAGCTCAACAGGCTAAGGGGCGAGGTCATCCCCATACTCGGGGATGCGAGGGAGGTGATAGAGGAGAGGCTAAAAGGGGAGGCCGACAGGGTCCTCATGCCCCTCCCCGAGAGGGCGAACGAATTCCTTCGGCATGCGACCCTGGCTTTGAAGTCTGGGGGGTTCGTCCACTACTACAGGCACTCCTTCGGGCTCGATGAGTCGGATGCCGCATCTAGGGTCGTGAACGAGGTCAAGGCCCTGATCGATAAAAGGTTCGAGGTTCTAGGGTGGAGGAGGGTGAGGGAGGTAGGCCCCAGGTGGTTCGAGATCGTGCTCGACCTTGCGATCAGCTTATAACCCATGGCTTCAAGATCGTGGTATGCTCGAGTACAAAGGCGTCAAGATATACTGGCTCGGCCACTCTTCCTTCAAGCTGAAGGACGGGCTCACGATCTACATCGATCCTTTCAGGCTCGAGGGTGGGGAGCTGGCCGATCTGGTGCTCGTAACCCATGAACACTTCGATCACTTCAGCCCCGAAGACATAAGGAAGGTGTCGGACAGGCACACCGTTCTGGTCATGCCGAAGGAGTGCATGGGCAAGCTCAAGGGGATGGAGTTCGAGGAGGTCAGGTACGTGCTACCCGGCGATAAGGTTTCGGTGAGGGGGGTCGAGATAGAAGCGGTCCCGGCTTATAACGTGAACAAGTTCAGGTCTCCCGGCGTGGTCTTCCATCCCAAGGAGGACGGAAAGGTCGGGTACATCCTGACCTTTAAGGGCGTCAGGATATACCACATGGGGGATACCGACTTCATACCCGAGATGAAGGGGCTTAAGGTAGACGTCGCCTTGGTCCCTGTAAGCGGCACCTACGTCATGACCCCTGAGGAAGCCGCGGAAGCCGTGAAGGAGATAAAGCCCGAGTTGGCCATACCGATGCACTACGGCTCGATAGTCGGAAGCGGGGAGGATGCGGAGAGGTTCGCAGAGCTGGCCGGCCTGAGGGTCGAGATACTGAAGCGGTCGGACCCCTAAGCCCGTAGGTAGCCAGCCTCTTCCGAACTCGGCATGGACTATGCCCCTTCTAAAAAATTAAGGCGCTTGGTTTCTTTCGGGCCTATTCCAGCCCGTCCAGGGTGTAGTCGTGGCTACTCGTCGTCCTCTTCATCTCCAGAAATGTCTCGCTCTTGATCAGGCCAGGTATCCTCCCTATCTTCTCCGAGACGAACTCCCTCAACGCATCTAGGCTCTTCGTCTTGACCTTGGCTATTATATCGAACCTGCCGGTGACCTCCGAAACCTCCCTTACTTCCGGGAGGGATAGAAGCCCCTTCACGACCTCGTCCCTCTTCTTCGGGTCTATGTTTATCCCTATTATGGCGGCGACGTTGTAGCCCAAAAGCTCCTCGTTGACCTCTATGGTGAACCTCTTTATTACGTTCCTGTTCAGGAGCCTCTTAACCCTGCTGTAGGTTACCGAAGGGTTCGAGTTGAGTTTCTTGCTCAGCTTGGGTATCGAGATGCTCGAGTCCTTGACGAGCTCAGTCAGTATCTTCATGTCGAGCTCGTCGAGCTTCCCCATCCTTTTCACCTTTTTCACCAAAAGACTTACCGAACTTTTAATTTTTAAACCTTTCTATTTTATGTTGGGAAACAATTTCTCTTTTATGCCCTATAAAGAAAAATCGATAAGGGACCGCATGTCCCAAACCCATTTAACCTTCTGCTCTCATTCCTTAAACAACCAGCTTATAATTCCCCTAACCTTACCCAAGGCCGTTGGAGCCACTCGCCCTTCTCTCATACTACGAGCAAAAAGGGCTGATGAAGCCGAGCATGGTTAGGCTCGTAAAGAAGCGCCTTAAATACGTCGAAGAAGGGGTGAGAAGGGTCGAAGAGGCTTCCTCCCTGAACTACCCAAAGTACTACATAGAGCCTCGATTGCACCTCTGCAGCGACGGCAGCGTGACCTCCCTGGGCGTCTTCTACGCCAGGATGATCCCCATGGAGTTCGAGGATAGGATAGAGCCGATGGTCGAGCTTTCCGCGGCCCTCATAGCCCTAGGTTCGAAGTACACGATCCACGCGGTCCTGGCCCACGAGTTCCTCCACTACGTAGAGTTCGCGATGAGGCTGAAGAACTTCTCCATAACCTCCGACGCCCCCGTCTACAGCAACTTCGAAGCGGTCTACGTCGACGAAGAGAAGCTCGTGGACCCGAAGAAGGTGTTCAGGAGCAGATCCCTCCTAAACCTCCTCAAGAAGAAGTTCAGGAACGGGCTCGTCGACGAAAGGCTGAACTCGAAGGTCGTCCGCCTCTGGATAGACAAGGGCCTGCCTACCGTGAGCACGGGGATAGAGTACAACTTCGTGAGGATACCGGTGGAGAAGCTGGCAAAGGTTCATATCGATCCCGTCCTCCTAGAAAGGCTGGATGAATTCGGGAGGGATCGATGAACCCGACAAGCTCAAGGAGCTCGCGGAGGAGCTGGGGAAGGGCAGGCTTTACGCCTTATGCGTCTATGGATCGAAGGTCGCGGGCTACGCCAGGCCCGAGAGCGACTACGACCTGATAGTGGTCCTGGACGGATTCAGGGAGGGGATAAGGTACAAGTACGTCGACGAGCCGGTGACGGTCTCCGCCATACTCGTCGATAAGAAGGCCATGGAGTCCGATGCGAAGAGCGCCAGGCTCGGGGAGTTCGTCGTGGGTAGGCTCCTGAACGTGTACGAGCCCCTCGTTAACCCGGAATTCTTCAGAAGGCTCGAGGTGGAGTACAAAACCAGGGTCATCGAGGAGGAGGTCTACAGGATAGTCTCGGAGTACGGGGAGCTGGCCAAGGAACTGCTGATACACATCGATTACTTCCTCTTCAGCAGGCTGAAGAGCAGGTCGGGCTTCTACCCCCCAGCCCTCTACAGCTACGTGATGACCTACGGCGGGCCACTTAAGGAGAGGAACCTGAAGGCGACGAGGTCGGGCTTCGTGGAAGCGGCGGATAGGCTGGTCGAGATGGGCCTCCTCGAGAGGGATGGAGATTACGTGAGGATCTTGGAGGCGGAGAGATCGAGCTGGATCAAGGCCCTATCGATCCACACGAAGATGACGGTCAGGAGCATAACCCACTACTTGGTCCATGGATATGCGGGCAGGGTGAAGCCGAGCGTGGTGGTAAGGGAGCTGGCTTCGAAGCTCGGGAGGAGTGCCCAGATAGGAGAGGTGCCGAGGGAGCTCAAGAACCCGAAGTGTCTCTGGAAGCTCGCTTACGGCGAGCTCATAACCGGGGAGGAATGGGTGGAGGAGCTCGCGAAGCTCCTGGGGTTCGACGAGTACGAAGTGAAAGAGGAGGGCCCGAAGGAATTTTACTCCACCACCACCCTATTGACCCTGAAGGGCGGGGGCAGGGAGGAGAGGCTCGTGGTGAAGAGGTTCAGGGACCCCATGAGCTTGAAGTGGCTCGCGCTCAACATATGGGCCCTCGCGTCCAAGAAGTTCGACCTGACCCCCTTGGCCAGGCTGAAGAGGGAGTACATGGCGCTCAAGGCCTTTAGGGAGCTCGGGATCTGCACCAAGGAGCTCGTGGCGGTCGACCTCGAAGACAGGATATTGGTGAGCAGGTACATGGAGGGGAGGGATCTCGGCTCGGTCGTGAAGGGGATCCTGTCGGGGGCGGAAGAGGGGCTCGAGCTCGTCGAGAGGTACGGGGAGCTCATGGCCAAGATACACTCCTCCTGCTACTACCTAGGGGACAGCAAGCCGAGCAACGTGATAATCCACGACGGCAGGCTCTGCATCGTCGATTTAGAGCAGGCTGGCAGGGGTGGGGACAAGGCCTGGGACATAGCCGAGTTCCTCTACTACTCGATGAAGCTCACGCTGAACTCGAAGTCCGCATCCTCCTTGGTTAAGGCATTCCTCAAAGGCTATATGAAGCACGGGAGCAAGGAGCTCGTCAGGAAGGTGACGGGCGTGAAGTACGTGAGGCCGTTCGAGCCGTTCGTATCCCCGAACATACTCGCATCGGTCGTGAGGACGATAAAGGAGGAGACGGAATGAGATACAAGTACGTCGACGTCCACGCCCACCTAGACTCCGAGGCCTTCGATGGGGATAGGGACGAGGTCGTGAAAAGGGCAAAAGACGTGCTCATCCTCACGGCTGGGCAGGATCACGAAACGGGGCTCAAGTGCCTGGAGCTCGCAAACGTTTACGAAAACGTGGAGGCATGCCTGGGGATACATCCGGAGATGGCGCATAAGTACGACACGCGCTCCTTGAAATCGGAGCTCGAATTCATCAGGGACAACTCGGGTAGGATAAAGGCGTTGTCCGAGATAGGCCTCGACTACAAGTTCGGTGGAAAGGATTGGCAGAAGGAGGTCTTCAGGGCCCAGCTGGAGCTCGCGGAGGAGCTCGACCTGCCCGTGGTCGTCCACTCTAGGAGGGCCGGAGGTGCCGTCCTCAAGGTCTTGAAGGGCTACGATCTAAGGGTGGTGCTTCACGCCTTCTCGGGGAACGAAAGGGAGGTGAGAGAAGCCCTAGAGCTCGGGTACTACCTTTCGATCGGCCCGAACGTCGTCTACAACGGGTTCAGGCAGAGGCTTGCAAGGCTCGTCCCCATCGAGCTCATGCTCAGCGAGACCGACTCCCCGGTCATGGGCCCAAAGCCGGGCGAGAGGAACGAGCCGTCGAACGTAAGGCTGGTGGTCGATTGGGT
>JAGGXQ010000060.1 GCA_021162925.1 Nitrososphaerota archaeon | reverse complement strand
TCCTTGGTGGCATCCCCGGCCGCGAGCATCGCGCTACACTTCGGCACCCCCTTGGGCTTCCCCTTGAGCCACCTGTGGTAGCTCAGGGTGTCGAAGAACCCGTTGAAGGCGACCAAATCCATGAAGTCGAGCATGACCCTCCTCTTCCCGGCCCCTTCCACCATCCCCTCCATCTCCTCCACGAGCTCTTCGGGGAGCTTTGGGGCGTAGAGCTTCTCAGCTGCTTCCCTGAAGAAGGACCAGCCCAGGCCGTACACCTTCTCGGCGTAGAGCCTGAACCTCATCACCGACTCGAGCATCTCCCTTGCGAGCATGTAACCGTAGGCGTAGCCGCGCTCCCTGGGGCTACCCCCGACCTTCACCAAGAGCCAGCCGTTCGCCCTGGCCTTGAACCCGTCCACGGCACCCTTCACAAGGCGAAGGTAATAACCGTTTGGCAAAAGGATATTAAGCCGGCGTGAGAAAACCGGGTGAGCTCCGGTGGTGTAGCCCGGACAAGCATGGCGGCCTTTCGAGCCGTCGATCGCGGGTTCAAATCCCGCCCGGAGCACCTATGCCCTGACCAGCCTACCTTCCCTTAAAACCGGGACCGTATCCGATACGTCCTCCATCATGCATATGCTCAGGTCCCTCTCAAAGCCCAAGGACTCCAGGAGCCTGTAGGACGAGCTCAGCTTCACGTAGTCCCTCCACCTGTCGTTCTCGTAGGTCAGCAGGGCGAGCATCGCCGAGTCGGTCAGCCTGCCGCCGAGCTTCTTCACTATAGCCCCCGCCCCTGCGAAGTCCTCGACGGAGAGCTGGCCCCATTCCCCGCATGCCACGATCCCGACCCTTTCGAAGTCCATCCGCTTGATGTAATCGGAGACGGCCCTGGAGTTCACGAGCGCCCCTATGATGACCTCCGGGGGGCTGGGTACCTTGAAGAGCTGCCTAACCAGGTTCGTCGAAGTATAGACCACGACCTTCCCCTTCGCCGGGATGGGAGGGGATATGTTCACGTCGAATCCATCGGGCTTGACCCCCATCCGCTCCCCGGCCAAGACCACATCCTCCCCGGCCTTAAGGAGCTCCCTTTTGGCATCTAGGGCCTCCTCGAGCGTCTTACACGGCAGTATGTACTTCGCCCCCTCCTCCAGGGTAAGGGCTATGGTGGTGCTCGACCTGAACACATCTACAAACACTAGGGCGTCGTACCCCTTCCTAGGGCTGGTGAGCACGTCTACCTCCATCCCTAACCATCTGAAAGGGCGATTAGATATCCTTTCCCATGGGGGCAAGCTTATATCCCCACAAAGCGACGAATGGCACATGGAGAGGATAGGGTTCGTAGGTTTGGGGCTGATGGGCAAGCCGATGGCGAAGAACCTGCTTAAGGCCGGATACGAGCTGGTCGTCTACAACAGGAGCAGGGGGCCGATGGAGGAGCTGGCGAAGTTAGGGGCAGAAATGGCCGAATCCCCATCCGATCTGGCGGAGAGGAGCACCGTCATCGTAGAGATGGTCCCCGACATACCCGACATAAACGACGTGGTCTTCTCGGAGAGGGGGGTGATGAAGGGGGTGAAGGAGGGCTCCGTGTTCATAGACATGAGCACCAACTCCCCGAGCTACTCGAAGTTCTTGGCCGAGGAGTTCTCGAAGAAGGGCGTCGAGTTCCTAGATGCCCCCGTGAGCGGAGGGGACAAGGGGGCGATAGAAGGGACCCTGACGATAATGGTAGGGGGGAAGGAGGAGGTATTCGAGAGGTGCCTCCCGATCTTCAGGGCGATGGGCAGGCACATATTCTACATGGGGCCTCACGGCTCTGGGCAGATGTCGAAGCTCTGCAACCAGATAGCGGTAGCTTCGAACATGGCCGGGATCTGCGAGGCACTCACCCTGGGCTCTAAGGCCGGGCTGGATCTGAACAAACTCGTCGAGCTGATAGGCTCGGGGGCCGGTGGCTCTTGGGCGATGAAGAACCTGGCGCCGAAGATACTGAAGGGGGACTTCGAGCCGGGCTTCAAATCCTCTCATCTGAGGAAGGATCTGAGGTACACGATAAAGGCCGCAGAAGAGCTTAACCTGGCCTTGCCCTTTTCGAGCCTCCTCTACCAGCTCTACAACTCCCTGGTCGGGAAGGGCCTAGGGGAGAAGGGGACCCAGGCCCTGATGCTGCTCTTCAAGGAGCTGAACCGCCTTTAGCTACCTCCTGCCCATCGTTCTGTAGAGGGAGTCCTCGGACTTCGATATCTCGAACCCCTCGGTGAACTCCAGCAACCTCTTGAACTTCGGTAGCCCGGCCTTAAGCTCCAAGGCCCACTCGGTGGCGAAGCTCCCGTCCTTTATCCCCTTCAAGGCCTCCCTCAGGATCGGCCTAACCGCTTCCCCGTACCTCGGGCCCCAGGTGAGCTGGCCGTACTGGCTGGTCCTGGAGTGGAGCTTAAGCTGCCTGAAGAGTCCTTTCCCGCATATCGCCTTCGCCACCTCTATGAGCTCCCCCGAAGCGTAGAGCTCTAGGATGGCCACCTCCGGGGATACCCCAGCCTCCACCAGCAGGTCATAGCTCTCCTTCAGGATGAACAGGAGGGCACCCGCCCACCCATGCTCGGAGAACAGGTCGACCAGCGTCTCCTCCTCGAAGCTGGATTCGACCGCGAAGCCTCCCGGCAGGAGGGAGCCTATTCCCTTCGCGATTGCGAGCGCGTACTTTAACGCCGAACCTGATCGATCCTGGGCAACCCCGATGAGCGATGGGTAGCCTACCCCCTTGCCCACCAGCTCTTCTATCCCCGCCCCGATCATCCTGGGCGCGACCATCACCACGTCTAGATCGGCCCTGGGCTCTATGAAGTGGTAGGTCAGGTTGTAGCCGCTCGCGAAGTCTAGGAGCGCCCCGTCCTTCAGGAAGGGCTCGACCTCCTCGTAGTAGACTTCTGGGGCCACCTCATCCGGGACCAGCAAAAGGACGCAATCGGCCCTCTTGACCGCATCCCTTATCTCGTAGACCTTGAAACCGTCTTTCTTGGCGCGGAACCAGCTCTCGTCCTTTATGTTCCCGACTATCACCTTGAGCCCCATCCCCCTCATCGCCTTGGCCTGGGCCCTGCCCTGGTTCCCGTACCCTATCACGGCCAGGACCTTGCCCTTCAGGATCGACAGATCCGCATCCCCCTCGAAGTAAATCCTCGCCATGCCACCACCTAGATGCCCGCCTTTATCCCCTCTAGGATGGCCTTCGCCGTCTTGACGAGCAGGAGTATGTCGGCGGATATGGCGACGAATTTAAAGCCCTGCCTCACCCTCTTAACGGCGTCTTCGGCGCTATCGGCCCATATGCCACCCGGCTTCCCGGTCTCGTTCATCACCTCGACGATCTCGGCCATCGCATCCTTGAATGTGTCGCTCTCGAACTCCCCAGGGACGCCGAGGGAGAAGGAGAGGTCGTAGGGGCCGACGAAGAAGGCATCGACCCCTTCGACCGATAAGATGTCCCTCATGTTCTTTATCGCCTTCTCGGTCTCTATCTGGACTACGACCGCGAGCTCCTCGTTCGCCCTCTTGGTGTAGGTTTCGTCGAGCCAGTAAACGCTCGCCCTCCTGGGCCCTACGCCCCTTACCCCATCCGGAGGATACCTGCAGGCCCTTACCGCCCTCTCCGCATCCTCCTTCGAGTTCACCCAGGGGATCAGGACCCCCTCGGCCCCCGTATCCAACGCCAGCTTTATCAGCACGGGATCGTTCCACGCGACCCTCACTAGTGGAGAGGTGTTACTGCCGTTCATCGGCCTGATCAACCCCTCGACCTCGCTTATGCCCAAGGGGGCGTGCTCCATGTCCATCACGAACCAGTCGAAGCCGACCCTAGAGAGGGCTTCGGTTACGTCAGGGCTGGCTATGGTTATCCAGATCCCGAAGGTCGTCCTGCCCTCCTTTAACGCCCTCTTGAACCTACCGGTTACGAATGATACCATGGCCGAATTTGAGCCGAGGGGCTAATAAGGGTTCGGCGAGCTTTCTAGGCCTCCTCCCTCGAATAGGGCTGGGCGAGGGCCGCCGGGAAGGCCCACTTCTTCCTCATCGTTTCCCTTGAGAATACGAGCAGGACCGCCATCGCGGAGAGGTAGGGCAGCATCAGGTAGAACTCCGGCCTCACCCCAAGATTCAGGACCTGGAGCCTGAACTGCAATATCTCTATCCCCCCGAATATGTAGGATGCGATTATGGCCCTCAACGGGTTCCAGGACGCCAGGATGACCAGGGCTATGCATATCCAGCCCCTGCCGGCGCTCAGGCCCTCTATCCACATGGGCGTGTATATGGTGGAGAGGTATGCCCCGGCCATGCCCCCCAAGAAGCCCCCAAATGCAACGCATGCGTACCTAACCTTGTAGACGTCTATCCCCTGGGCATCGGCGGCCGAGGGGTTCTCTCCGGTAGCCCTGACCATAAGCCCTACCCTGGTCCTGAACATGACGACCCAGAGGACGAAGGATAGCACCAGGGCGAAGATCATGATCGGATCGAGACCGTGAAAGGGAGTGGGAGGAGCTTTAAGGCCCACGTAACTCCTACCGAAGAAGCCGCTAAGGCCCAGGCCTAGCATCGAAAGGGCTATGCCGCTGACTATCTGGTTCGCCCTGAACGATATCGAAACTACCGCGTGGACGAGGCTGAGGAGCAGGCCCACCACGCCCGATAGGAGCATGGCAAGGGGGATCGATCCGGTTTGGTAGAATACGGCGAAGCCCGTGAACGCCCCCAGGGATATTATGCCCTCGAGGCCCAGGTTCATGACCCCGGATCGCTCGGCATAGACCTCGCCCAGGGTGGCTAGGAGGTAAGGGGTCCCGGCCCCGAGTAGCCCGATCAGCAACTCGAGCATCCCTACCACCTTATCCTATACTTTTCGAAGAAGGAGCCAGATATGGCGAATATGAGTATGAGCGCCTGAAAGACCTGGACGCTCGAGACCGGTAGGTTGAACGCTATCTGGAGGGCATCGCCGAAGACCAGCAGGCCCCCGAAGAGGAAGCCCACCAGGGCCGTGAGCAGGGGGTTCAGCCTAGAGACCCAGGCTATTATGATGGCCGTGTACCCGTATCCCGGAGATATGACGGGCCTGAGCCTGTGCATGACGCCCGACACTATGCTAACCCCCGCAAGGCCGGAGAGGCCGGCGCTTATCACCATCATCAGCATCAAAGCCTTTGATACGTCGATCCCGGCGTAGATCGCGGCCTTCTCGCTCCCCCCTATCACCTTCAGCTCGAAGCCCAGCTCCGTCCTCTCCATGATGAAGTAGGCGACGATCGACATGGCGATCGCCAGGACGAAGCCCAGGTTGACGGAGGTTCCGGGCAGGTTGGGCAGGATCGCGGAGGGCGGGAATTCGGGCGTAAGTGGGAAGCCATAGCCCTTCGGGTCCCTCCAAGGCCCGTAAACGAGATAGCTGATCCAGAGAGTCGCTATGAAGTTCATCATCAAGGTCGTCAGGGTCTCGTTCACCTTCAGCTTCACCCTCATGAACGCCGGTATGAGGCCCCATAGGGCGCCGAAGGCGAACCCCAAAAGGAGGACGAGCGGTAGGGAGCCCCCCAAATAAAGGGCGGCGAGCCCGGCGCCGAAGGCC
Organism: Nitrososphaerota archaeon; assembly: GCA_021162925.1. Lineage (GTDB taxonomy): Archaea > Thermoproteota > Nitrososphaeria > Nitrososphaerales > JAGGXQ01 > JAGGXQ01. The sequence goes on along the minus strand of JAGGXQ010000060.1, from coordinate 745 downwards.
CCCATGTATATCTGGCCCTCGCTACCTATGTTCCAGAAGCTCGCCCTAAAGGCCAGGGTGAGCCCGACCGAGGCGAGTATCAAGGGGGTGGCCCTTACGCATATCTCCTCTAGGCCTCTCGTGGTCAGGAACACGTCGGAGGCCTTCGAGTAGGCTTCTATCGGGTTGACCCCGACGGAGACGAACAGCAGGGAGCCCGCCGCTAGCGCCAAAAGGAGGGAGATCAGCGTTATAAGTAAAGATAGGGGCCTGCTCGGCCTCCTGGGCTCGAGCCTCAACTCAGCCACCCATGAGCATGCCCAGGCGCTCGGCGGTCGCCAGCTCCCCCTTCACCTCCCCCACTATCCTGCCCTCGCGCATCACCAGTATCCTGTCGCTCACCTCGAGCAGCTCCTCCAGGTCCTCGGATATCAGGATGATGGCCGCGCCCCTGTTCCTGTGCTCCAGCAACAGGCCCTTCACGTAGTTGGCGCTCCTGACATCTAGGCCCCTGGTCGGGTAGCATGCGACTATGAGCCGAGGCATGTGGGAGAGCTCCCTCGCCAGTAGGAGCCTCTGCGTGTTCCCACCCGATAGGTTCCTGGCAAGGGTTTCGGGGGTTGCGACTATGCCGAACCTATTTATCAAAGAATTTACGGAGCTCCTTATCTCCTTCAAGTTCAGGAGGAAGCCGTTCGAGTAAGGGGGGTAGCGGTAGCTCCTGAGCATCAGGTTCTCCTCGACCTTCATGCTCGGGACGAGCCCC
>JAGGXQ010000127.1 GCA_021162925.1 Nitrososphaerota archaeon | reverse complement strand
CTCATGGACAGGGCTGGGAGGGTTACGAGCCACCTCAGCGGCCTCTTCTACAGGACGGTGAACCTCCTAGAGATGGGGATAAAGCCCGTCTACGTGTTTGACGGCATGCCCCCTTCGCTGAAGGCGAAGGAGCTCGAAAGGAGGAGGGTTGCGAAGCTGGAGGCGATGAAGAAGTACGAGGAGGCCGTGAGGGCGGGGAGGCTGGAGGAGGCGAAGAAGTACGCCCAGAGGACCTCGATGCTCAAGGACTACATGGTCGAGGATGCGAAGAGGCTCCTGGACTTGATGGGGGTCCCCTGGATCCAGGCCCCTTCGGAGGGCGAGGCTACGGCTGCCCACCTGGTATCCAAGGGGTACGTGTGGGTCTCGGCATCCCAGGACTACGACAGCCTGCTCTTCGGGGCCCCAAGGCTCGTCAGGAACCTGACCATAAGCGGGAGGAGGAAGCTGCCGAACAGGCCCGTGTACGTCGAGGTCTTGCCGGAGCTCGTCGAGCTGGATGAGGTCCTCAAAGACCTGGGGATAACCAGGGAGCAGCTCATAGACGTGGGCATCCTCCTCGGGACCGACTTCAACCCGGGCGGCTTCAAGGGGATAGGTCCGGTCAAGGCCCTCAAGTACGTGAAGGAGTACGGTAGCCTGGAGCGGATCCCCGAGATAAGGGAGCTGCTCGACCTCATCGACTACCAGAGGATAAGGGAGATATTCCTGAATCCGAAGGTCGCGGAGCCGAAGGAGCTGGTCTGGAGGGAGCCCGACGAGGAAGGGATCGTCGAGTTCCTGTGCGGGGAGAGGGACTTCTCGGAAGGGAGGGTCAGGAAGGCCCTGAGCAGGCTGAAGAAAGCTCCAAGGGAGGCGAGCCTTGACCAGTTCTTCTGAGCTCGAAGACGTAGTCGAGGTTTCGATGCTCGCCGGCAGGCTGAAGAGGCTGAAGAGGGCCGGCTGGGTGAAGAAGGCGAAGATCGAGGATTGTGAAAGCGTCGCGGACCACACCTTCAGGGTCGCCTTGATGGCGTCGCTGCTGGCGAAGAGGAGGGGCCTAGATGTTGGGAGGGCTACGACGATGGCCTTGCTACACGACCTCCCGGAGGCCGTAATCGGGGACATCACGCCGGAGGAGAAGCTCGACAAAAGGACGATGGAGGACGGGGCGTTCAGGGCCATATCTAGGACGCTCAAGAAGGACCTGAAGGAATGGATCACGGGGCTCTGGCTCGACTACAGGAAGGGGGAGAGCGAGGAGGCGAGGCTCGTGAGGGATCTGGACAAGCTGGAGATGGCGATCCAGGCGCTGGAATACGGTAGGGAGGGGAGGAAGGGGATGCTGGAGTTCGTGAAGTCCGCCCTAGGCGAAATAGAGGATGAGGGTATGCTCGATGTCTGCATGAAGATAAGGAAGCTACTCCTTGTCGAGTAGCTCCTCTGGCCTCGGAGGCTCCGGAGGAAGGCCCTTCCTCTTCCTCAGCTTCGATATCAGGTCCTGGAGCATCGAAGCAGGGACGGGGGTCCAGGCCTTGAAGTAGGTGTTCCAGAACGCCCTTCCTGCGGTTGCGCCCCTCATCACCTCGGAGAGGTCGAAGGTCTCGGATGCGGGTATCTCTCCCTGGACTACGGTCACGAGCCCCTTCTGCTCCACGTTGGTTATCCTACCCCTCTTCGAAGTTATTACGCTGGTTACGGCGCTGAGCTGGTCCATCGGGCACTTGACCTCTATCCCCAGCATGGGCTCCAGGAGGGTCGGCTTCGCCATCAGCATCGCGCCCATCACCGCCCTCCTCATGGCCGGGACTAGCTGGGCGTAGGTCCTGTGGGCTGGGTCTTCATGAGGGACGAAGTGGTGGAGTATCACCTTTACCCCCCTTACGTACTCGTGGGCCAGCGGTCCGTTGAGCATCACGTCTATGAACCCGGCCCTCAAGGAGTCCATGGATTCCTGCAGGAACTGCACACCCTTCGTCGCATCCACCAGCACGTTGCCCCTCTCGTCTATCGCAGACACCTTCCTGGCCTCATCGGCGCTCCAGCCCAGCTCCCTCAGGATCTTTGCGACCTCCTTCCTGTCCATGTTCTCGTTTATCTGGCCGGTCCTTATGAGCTCTATCACCTTCTCATCCAAGGGCTCGACTCTCACGAACACCTTGTTGTGCCTGTTGGGGGACTTCGCCATCGCAACCGCGGACTTGCCCCTGACGGTCTCCCTGTAGTTTATCAGGGGCTTCGAGGTTATTATCTCGAGGCCCTGCTCCTGAAGCAGGGTCGTCGCTATTTCTAGGTGAAGGACGCCCATCCCGGACATGAGCATCTCGCCGGTCTCCTCGTTTATCTTCACCACCAGGTTCGGGTCCTCTATGCTCATCCTCCTAAGGGCCTCGACGAGCTTCGGCAGGTCCTTCGGGTGCTTCGGCTCTATCGAAACCGTTACAACGGGCTCGGACACGTACCTTATCGACTCGAACGGGACTATCCCCTTGACCGACGTAACCGTCTCCCCCGCCCTAGAGTGGTGAAGCCCCAGGAGTGCCGGTATGTTTCCCGCCGGCAGCGTGCCGACTATCTCCCTGTAGGGCCCCATGAACATGTTCACCGACTGGATCCTCTCCTCCCTCCTGGCCCCTATCAGGTATACCACGTCGCCATCGTGGACCGTCCCGGAGAAGAGCCTGCCGGTCGATACCAGCCCCGCCTGTGGATCGACCACCACGTTCGTGATCATCATGACTATCGGCCCGTTCTCATCGCACTCGAGCAGGGCCCTCCCCACTTCGGAGTTCAGATCGCCCTTCCAGATCT